>CAIPQU010000155.1 GCA_903867305.1 uncultured beta proteobacterium | reverse complement strand
GGCCATGACAGAAGAATATAACTTTGAGATGAATACCGACGTTGCTGATCAACGTGGGATGTTCGATAAATCAAAGATCATTGCCAGACGTAGGATGCCTACGCTAGAGTTAATTCATGAACGTTTTTGTCGCGCTGTTCGGTTAACCCTCTTTAATATGATTCGAACACCAATCGAAGTGCAGATGCATTTGCCGGCGATTAAGACGTATGAAAAATTTGTTTCAGAGTTTCCTGAACGAACGAATATAAATATCGTTGGTATTCGTCCGTTAAGAGGAGTCGGTTGTTGGATTGTTGATCCGGGTGTGGTTTATATTGCGGTAGACAATATGTTTGGTGGTGAAGGTCGGATTGCACCAAGATTATCGATGCGCGAATACACCCAAACCGAAATGCGTATTATTCGAAGAATAGTGGACGCTTTTTTGATCGACTATGAAAAGTCATGGAAACCTATCCATGAAATCAAATTCGACTTTATGCGCCAAGAAACGAACTTTGGTTTTGCTAAAATAACTTCTCCGCAGGAAATGGTTTTGCATTCCAAATTTACGGTGGATATCAATGGCCGAAAAGGGGACGTTGATTTATGTATTCCGTATTGGGTACTAGAGCCGGTCAAGTCGATTCTTTACAATAATATGCAAGGTTTTCAAGCAGAGCCTGATGAGCACTGGTCGACTTTATTGAATGATCAAGTACATGAGGCGAAAGTAACCGCCGTGGCGGTTTTAGCAAAAAAACAGATGTTGTTGGGTGATGTGATTTCAATGTCAGTCGGTGAAATCATCCCGATTGAGATTTTGGACCCTATCACCGTCTATGTAGATGGTTTGCCGGTGATTCGAGGACAATACGGTGTCAAAAATGGACATTATTCTGTCAAGATTGACTCGATCCAACACCCTGAGGAATTTTTAAAGAGCCCTCTAGAAAAGGCACGCTTAGGTCCTAGTATGATGCGAAGTCAAGAAAGCGGGGAATTATATGAAAGCTTTGAATCAAAGACATCCGCGCCGATTGAGACCGATTTTAAAACGGCGGCAGATGTCAAAACACTGTCACTAGATATGCTGATGAAAGAAGACGATAATGGCTGAAAATGATAATGACCTAGCGGGTTCGATGGCTTCCAAGGATGTATCAGGATCACTGCGTAAAGCGACCTTTAATAATTTAGAGGATGGTACTAGAGCAGGGGCTTTGCCAAATGAAATTGATTTAGTGATGGACGTTCCCGTTCAAGTCACTGTTGAATTAGGTCGTGCAAAAATGCAAATTCGTAATCTACTGAACTTAACTTACGGTTCCGTGATTGAATTAGATATCCTTGCAGGCGAACCTTTGGAAGTGGTGGTCAATGGCTGTCTTGTCGCACAGGGTGAGGTGGTGATTGTGAATGATCGATATGGTATTCGTTTAACAGATATTGTTACGCCAGCAGAACGGCTCCGTAAAATTAACCGATAAATCATTCAACATGGCCTCTCTAGTGAAGATCCCCAAAAAAGTAGGCCGATTAGTGATTCAAGTAGTCCTCAGCTTCTTGGTTGCTGCACAAACGACAATAGTCTTTGCCCAAAATGATGTCAAGGCAACAGGGTCTTCTTTTGGTAGCATGTTATGGTTTTCATTTTTTAGTTTGATGCTAGGGGCGGTTTTAATCGTACTTTTAGCATGGTTAGTCAGACGTAATTCTGATATCAAATTACCCAACCGTAATACCCAAATCTTATTGCAACATCCTTTGGGGACGAGGGAGAGGATCATTGTGATGAAGGTTCTTGATCGCGTTTTGGTTTTAGGTCAAACACCAACTCAAATTAATCTGTTAGCGGAGTTAGATCCTGAAGAGATTGCCGACATTGTTCCACAACCTCAAGTGGTAGATCTCAAGAATCCCTTCGCTAAATACTTCAATGTCAATCTAAAGTAATGATGATACATTTCAATCCTCGGAATAAAAAACGGCTGTGGATGGCTTGTATTTTTGGGGTATTCGCCTTTATATCTTTAGAAGCATTTAGTCAGGCGTTACCACTCGTGACTTCTAAAAATGCCAATGGCGGCACTTCTTATGCGGTGCCTGTAGAGACGGTACTGGCGTTAACGGCTTTATCTTTTTTGCCCGCAGCACTCATCTTAATGACGAGTTTTACTAGAATTTTGATTGTTTTTTCATTGCTGCGTCAGGCTCTAGGACTAACTACGATGCCACCGAACATTGTTTTAGTGGGGTTGTCCTTGTTTTTAACGATTTTTATTATGAATCCCGTGCTAGAGAAGATTTATACCGAAGCTTATGTCCCCTATTCAAAAAATAAGATGAGCTTTACCAGTGCACTTGAGGTTGGTAGCGTCCCACTTAAAGAGTTTATGCTCAAGCAGACTCGGCGTGAAGATTTAAATGTGTTTGCAAAAATGTATGCTAAGCCAATTGAAGATAGAGAAAAAGTTCCTATGGTTGTTTTAATTCCGGCGTTTGCTATTTCAGAAATCAAAACAGGTTTTCTCATTGGATTTGTGATTTTCTTACCCTTTTTGGCGATTGATTTTGCTGTGGCAAGTATTTTGACGTCCTTAGGGATGGTTATGGTGTCGCCAATGATGTTTTCATTACCGTTGAAGTTGGTGATCTTTGCCTTAGCCGATGGCTGGGCATTGTTGGCCGCCTCTTTAGTGCAAAGTTATTATTAAGCGTCTGATTCCAAACAATGGAAAATACTCTTATTATCGAATTAGTCTTTCAGGCGATGAGAATGGCGGGGATCTTGGCAGGTCCACCGATATTGGCTTTATTGATTACAGGTTTGTTCATTGGTATTTTGCAGGCCGCGACTTCGATTAATGAAACGACGGTCGCCTTTGTCCCTAAGCTATTGGTTTTTGCCGTAGTTCTCTTAATGATTGGGCCAGCCTCGCTGAGTCTTTATACGGACTATATTCGAGAATTATTCATGCGTATTCCCAGTCTGATTTCGTAAGGAAAAACATGAATTTTAATGCCGTGATGATCGAACAATTTACAGTTGGTTTGATGCTAACTTCCTTGCGTATTCTTGGGCTTTTTTTAACCGCCCCAATGCTTTCGTTTAGAGCTTTATCACTCCCCTACCGGGTAATGCTATCGATCTTTATTGGTTTTTTAGCGATGCCCATTATGGATGGTCAATTGCCCATTCCTTCATCCACTATGAAAACCTTTTATTCGGCAGGCCTAGAGTTGGGTATCGGGGCCTTTATTGGATTTACGATTCGGATGGGACTTTTAGCAATCGAGGTTGCTGCAGAAACTTTATCTTTTTTATCTGGATTTAGTTATGCTTCAACAATGTTTCGCGACCCATCCCTCGATTCCGGGTTAGTTTCCGTATTTTTAGGATTAATTGCTCTAGCCTTTACTTTTACCCTCAATATTCACTTAGTCCTGATTGATATTGTCTTACAAAGTTTTCGCACTTTACCTTTTGGGTCTTGGCCAACAGAGTGGAATATTCAAAATATTATGGTTTTAATGACCAAATCATTTCAGTTAGGATTGGTTCTATCGATGCCTATCTTATTAATTTACCTCATGTTTAATATTATTCAAGCTTTTTTAGGCAGAACAAGTCCACAACTGAATTTGTTTTCTGTGGGTTTTGCCTTTACTATTCCATTGGCATTCGTTACTTTGATGTTGATACTCCCTGAATTTCAGAGTGTCGTGGTGAGGTCCCTAGAGAATCCTTTAAGATTAGTACGAATGGGTGTGGAGATAAACGGTGGTCGATAAATTGCAATTTCAAACAAGCCTGAGCATTTTGATGCTTTCAATTGCTATCTTTGGAACTGGTTTTGCTCAAAATCAAGAAGAAAAGTCGGTTAATACGAACGTTGAAGTCCCAGAAATGAAATTTTCTAGCGAAAAGGTATCGTCTCAAGAGCGTTTTGATGAGGTTTTATCGGCTTCAAGGAGCTTTTGTGGTCAACGCTACCCATATCCACCTGTGTCGAACAGTAATCCTTATGACGCTAAAGATGTCCAACTCTGTCGTCGGCTTGAGTTAACTGGAAAACGGATTGAATGTGAAGTTAACTATTTGGGCGCTCAAAATGCCAAAGGAAAGATTTTCGCCCCAGAAACTTTGCCGGCTCTCAAAGAGTGGGCAAGGTGCACTGGTAAGGTATCCGTTTTGCTCGAAGAGGGCTATTACGTACCAACCGCTGAAATTGGACGTAGGTTACAATTTTGCATCAATCAGTTTTATCACAACCCTGGCGCGGCCCCTAAACTAGGTTTTTTAGAAAGACTGCATAAAGGATTTTCTCGCCCAGATCATAGTGCGAGTTCACCCCCAGCGCTAGATACTAACTTTTTTGATAAAAGCTCGATTCGAATTGATGATCAACAGGGGGGGCTTCTAAAGTGTCAGTATATGATGCCTAAAGAGACTCCGCCGTCGCCAAAAACTGAAGTGATCGATCTGCCTCCCCCAACGATCGCTAAAAGTAATGAAAAAAATACAATCACAAAAAAAACTCCAGCTAAAAAAGCGCCAGACCCTCTTGTGAAGAAGCCTGAGCCCAAAGTATTACCCAAGCTTGAAACAGCCCCGGTCGGTGAATGTAAGCGACCCAAGCTTGACTGCCCTAAATAACTCCGTGAGAGCATCATGAAAAAAAGTTCAACTTCTAAACCGATCAACGCATCTAGTTTCGTTTTGTTCAGCATCATGTTTTTGGCTTCTCTAGCGTGCTTTGCTCAATCCAATGACGATGAGATGGCTAAGGCACTTATTGAAAAGATGAGCCAAGGTAAGGGTGATATTGTGATGCGTCCCAGTGACTTGCCCGAACAGGCAAAGCCAAAAGTCACTCCCCCTAAAGTGAATCCTAACCCGGTGGCCCCTCTAGCAACATCGTCCTCAACCATGACCTCTTCCAAGACTAAAGGAGCAGAAAAAGAAGTCAAAAAGGGTGTGCATTGGAGTTATGAAAGCGGAGAAAGTGGTCCTGAAAATTGGGGTGCATTAGGTAAAGATAATGCAATGTGTAGCTTGGGCCAAATTCAGTCCCCGATTAATATTGAAAATGGTATTCAAGTCGATTTGCCAATCATTACATTTGACTATAAACCCTCTCAACTGACGATTCAGGACAATGGCCATACCATTATGGTGTCTTACGGAGAAGGAAGTAATTTAAGTCTTCAAGCTAAGCAATACCGTCTGGTTCAATTTCATTTTCATCATCCGGGTGAAGAGGCGATTGATGGTAAACGTTCTGATATGGTGGCACACTTGGTTCATCAGCACAATGATGGCAGTCTGCTGGTCGTTGCCATATTGTTAAATGTTGATGAAGGTAAGTCAACGCCAACTTCGGTGGCCCTAGAAAACCCGCTTTTTCAACAGATCCTAAACAACGTTCCGTTGAGCAAAAATGTCACTGAGGTACCTATGGGGGTAGTGATTGATGTCACTCAACTGCTACCAAAGAGTCATGGGTACTATACTTTCGTAGGATCGCTCACTACGCCACCTTGTACGGAAAATGTTACTTGGGTTGTTCTCAAAGAGTCTGTTAAATTATCCAAACAGCAACTTGAGAACTTCTCACGCATCTATCCTAACAATGCTAGGCCCCTGCAGCCTAAAAGAGATCGTCTTATTAAAGAGACGCGTTAACGAGACTATAATTTAAAGGCTGGGTCAAGGGGTGATTAACATCATCAACAACGGCTCTAGAAGCTACTTATAGAGACAAAGCTCATCTATCAGGGCTTTTCTGATTAAGTAACGCCTTTCTTTGCGGACTTTTAAAGCAAAGCGTTAAATTCTGGCACGATGTTTGCTTATTATCATATATAGAGATTTTTCTTTAAATGATAAGGAAACCGAACATGAATGCTGTGCCACAATTTGATCCACTGGCTTTTGGTGAAAATGCCCTGAAATTACGTGCATACCGCCATGAAGTCCTTGGTTCTAATTTAACGAATGCCGACACACCGGGCTATAAAGCACGCGATATCGATTTTTCAACAGCTTTAAAGCATGAATTAATGCAACAAAACCATGCAGATACCATGCCGATGACAACTACATCGCAAGGTCATTATCAATTTAATAGCAGCATCCAGAATCAACCAACCCTACTTTATCGGGTACCCAATCAACCATCCATGGATGGTAATACGGTAGATCCTGACGTTGAATTGTCGGAATTTACTAAAAATGCGTTAATGACTCAAGCTTCGATTACCTTTTTGACAGGAACGATTAAAAGTCGTTTATCTGCGATTTCAGGACAAGTATCATGAGCTTATTTAGCACCTTTGATATTGGTGCCTCTGGTATGTCTGCTCAGTCTTTGAGACTGAATACAATTGCCTCAAATATCGCCAATGCAGAAAGTTCAAGTGGTCCAGATGGTAGAACCTATCGTGCGCATCGTGTCGTATTTTCTTCAACCCCCAAAGCGAATAGTCCAGGATCTGGGGTCACGGTCTCGAATGTGGTGGAGAGTGATGCGCCCTTAAGGCGTGAATATCGTCCCGGTCATCCTAAAGCGGATAAAAACGGCTATGTCGATATGCCGAATGTGAACCCAGTTGAAGAGATGGTCGACATGATTTCGGCATCCCGTTCTTATCAAACCAATGTCCAAATGATGAATGTAAGTCGTCAGTTGGTTCTAGCCACTCTCGATTTAGGTAAATAATTTTAAAAGGAGTTTCTTATGACTATTAGTACAATGAATCCGATGTTAAACATTCCGTCATTCACCAATAATACGGCGCAGAATGCAACAGCGGCAACGGCTGCATCTAGTGGGAGCACTTCGGGAACAAGCTCAACAGATCAAACCCAAAATTTTCTCACGCTCTTGGTCGCTCAGATTCAGAACCAAGATCCGATGGCTCCTATGGATGCATCGACCATGACAAATCAAATGTCCCAGTTAAACATGGTTAGCAGCATGGGAACGATGAACACGTCTTTAACATCGATGCTTGCGCAAATGCAAGGAAGTAATTTTATGAATCAAGCAACAATGATTGGTCATACGCCTCTCATCGCTGGGACTTCCATTGCTTTTGATGGAACGAATAATGTTGCCTTGGGGGCAAACTTAGCAGCTCCTGTCACTAGTTTGGTGGCGAGTATTCAGGACAGTACAGGTAATACGGTGGCACAAATTAACCTCGGTGCTGCAAACGCTGGCATGAAAACGTTGGCCTGGTCAGGACAAGATAGTTCAGGTCAGGTATTGCCCGCTGGAAACTATAGTGTGACATTTTCTGGAACGGATGCGTCAGGATCTGCCGTCACTCCAGTTGCTTTTGTTGGATCTCCTGTCGCATCGGTTGCGAAAGGAGCTGGCTCAACAGTCAACTTCACTTTGCAGAACGGTCAAACTGTGGATGCTTCTTCGATTAATCAGTGGGTCTCTTAAAACTCTTTTTAGAAAAGGAATAAATCATGTCATTCGATACTGCTGGAGTTGGTCTTTCAGCCTTACAGGCTGCCTCAGAAGCAATTGATACTATTAGTAATAATATTGCAAACGCCCAAACAATTGGTTATAAGTCGGGTAACGCCGTATTTTCTGATGAGTTTTTTAGGGCAACCGACCCTTCGGACCCGAATCGAACTGGTATGGGTACCGCTATTACCCACATTGTTCGATCACAAACCAACGGTACCATCGTTGCGACCTCCAACCCCCTGGATTTAGCTATTGGTGGTTTGGGTATGTTTAAGACAGCTACCTCGCTTAACTCCAACGGATCTCCAACAGACTTTCAGTACACCCGTAATGGACAGTTTGGCGTGGATAATCAAAATCGTATTATCAATGAGAATGGTAATTACTTAGTTGGATTTCCTGCAAATCCTGATGGAACCATTAATACTGCTGCAAACTCCGTTTTAACTCTTAATCAAGCGCCGCTTGCTGGAGCGCAAACGAGAACTTCCACCATTGCGATCAATTTGGATGATTCACAGAGTGCAATTCCTACAACTCCATTTAGTCCGCTCAACTCGTCAACCTATAGCCAGTCAACATCACAGGTCATTTTTGATACAACAGGGGTATCACATACATTGAACCTCTATTACCAAAAAGACACTAGCGTCCCTCTAGTTATAACGCCAGCAGTAGTTCCACCCGTTCTCGGCCAATCAGGTATTTTTAACTATAGTGCGACGCAGGCAACGACTGGAGCTGGCCTCAATCAGGCGCAAGTTGCAACCACGGCATCTTCCGGAGCACAACAGTTACAAAATGCCACCATTAGTCAAGTATCGGCCTCAGGCACTACTTATCTCATGACTTTAGCCGACAAATCTACTTTAACTGTGACCGGACTTGATAATGCTGGAAACCCGACAGCAACAGTTGGGAATATTAAAACATTTACAGTGAACACATCGCGCTATTCTGTTTATGGAACTCTTGATGGAAATCCTATCCCCGGCCCTACCGGTAAGACGCCAGCTCAAGGTTTCCCATTAGGCGATGCCAATTCTTATGCTATTGGTGGTCAGGCACAATCCGCTTTAGGAACTATGGCCTTTGTCGGCGGAAGAAACATTGACAATCTTGGTGGACTCGCCGGAGGACAGAGTTCCTCTATTGGTATTACTGCAACAACTGTCGGGGCAACGCCGAATAATGTAGCATTTACTATCGATACCACAGCTAATACAGCTTATGCAGGGTCATCGCAAACTCTAACGAATAGTCAAGATGGCGCTCCGCTATCGCAATTAAGTTCATACTCGTTTGATAATACTGGAACATTAAAGGCGGTTTATAGTAATGGTCAGTCGAAGACGATGGGGCAAGTACAGCTAGCCTACTTTGCCGCAGACACTGGATTAATCCCGATTGGCGGAAACTCTTATCAGGAATCTGCTATTTCCGGGGCACCAATAACTGGCGTGGCTGGACAAGGGGTATTTGGAGGATTAAAAGCCCAAGCTTTAGAGCAATCCAATGTGGATTTGACAGGACAGTTAGTTCAATTAATGTCGATGCAACGTCAATACTCCGCATCTTCTCAGGTGGTGAAAACAAGTCAAACGATTCAAGATGATATTCTCCAGAAGTTAACTTAATCGATGAAATGGATGATCCAAAACCGCCAAATTGGGCGGTTTTTTTACACCCTCAAATCAAAAACTGGCACGATGTTTGCTTATATAGATATATAGAATTTTAATCCCTTTGGGAAGATGCAAAAAAGGAACAGTATGATTAATCACTACGTTTACACTTCGATGACTGGCGCCAAAGCTAGCACCGACCAATTGGCGGTGACAGCTAATAATTTAGCGAATGCCCAAACTCCAGGGTTTCGAGAAGCTGTCAATGCCTATCGTGCTGTTCCGATTCAGGGCAAGGAAGCAGACACTAGAGTGTTCTCTTTGGAAACCACTCCGGGCTCAAACTTTACCTCTGGAGCCATTCAATCCACCGGTAACCCGTATGATGTTGCTATTAAAGGCAGTGGTTTTTTTGCAGTTCGCAGGGCCTCTGATTCGAGCGAGGCATATACCCGAGCGGGTAACTTTTATGTCGACAACACCGGTGTTCTCAAGGTGGGTAATAATGCCACTGTTTTAGGTGTGGGCGGTCCTATCAATATTCCTATCGGCGCCCGTGTTCAAGTCGCCGATGATGGCTCTGTTTATACCCAGATTCCTGGGACCACTTTTCTGAATCAAGCCGGTAAACTAAAAATAGTTAACCCACCTGCAGCGCAGCTTACGCGTAATGAGGACGGGTTATTTGATGTACCCAATGGTCAAGGTACTGTAGATCCTAGCGCAAGAGTGATTCAGGGTGCTGTCGAGCTCAGTAATGTCAACCCTTCTCAATCCATGGTTGAAATGATTAGTCAAAGTCGTATGTTTGACCTCAATATTCGAACGCTTCAATCGGCAGATCAGAATGCCCGTTCTGCTAACGAACTTCTCTCACTATCGCATTGATATAAAGGAAAATAATTATGTTACGCTCATTATGGATTGCTAAAACTGGAATGGATGCCCAGCAAACGGGCATTGATTTAATCTCCAACAATTTGGCGAATGCTTCAACAAATGCTTTCAAAAAGATCAATCCGATTTTCCAAGACCTTTTGTACACCACGATTAGGGCGCCAGGTTCTGCAGCAAATGCACAAAATTTATTACCTACGGGCTTACAGGTTGGATCTGGTTCTGCTGTAACATCCACTGAGCGTATCAATGTTCAAGGACCATTACTGAATACGGGTAATGCATTCGACGTTGCGATTCAAGGAAATGGTTATTTTCAAATTCAGTTAGCGGATGGGACTCTTGCGTACACACGAAATGGAGCTTTTTCTAAAAATGCAACTGGTCAAATTGTTACAGCAGAAGGTAATACTGTATCCGGCGCTGGGGTTATTCCTTCATCTGCGACGGGTGTTCAGATTAACTCTGCCGGTTTAGTCCAATATACCCAACAAGGAAGTACTGCCTTAACTCAGGCGGGGCAATTGGTTGTTGCTAACTTTGCGAATGAGACGGGGTTGTCAGCTCTTGGAAACGGTAACTTTATTCCAACACCGTCTTCAGGAACTGCCCAGACACAGACTGCTGGAACAAATGGTATGGGAACAGTCAATCAATATTTCATCGAACAGTCGAACGTGAATGTGTCTGAGGAACTGGTGAAATTGATCGCCGCACAGCGGGGTTTTGAGATTAATACGCGTGCAGTAACTGCCTCCGATCAAATTCTCCAAAAACTTTCTACATTAGGTCAATAATCATGGGTAAGTTTTCATCACTCCGATTAACTGGCTTATTCGTAGTTAGTACAATTCTTGTAAGTGCTTGTGCAACTGCAGATAAGGCAACATTACTTGCAACACCGACGTCAATTCGCCCAAAGCCAGAAAGTTTAACGCCTGCTAATTTAGGTAGTTTATTTCCAACGGCGAATACAACGGTAAGCGTTGGCTTTCGACCTTTGTTTGAAGATACACGCGCACGCAATGTTGGCGATACATTGACGATTGTTCTCAATGAGACAACCAGTGCGGCTAAAAATAGTGGATCTTTAGCGGCCAGAAAAGCCAACGCAACGAATACCGCAGCTACTGGAACTGGTGGGTATACCGGAAGTTCTCAGGGGGGTAGTATTCCTGGAGCCATTGGTCAGATTTTTGATTTTATCACTGGCGCAGGGAATAATACATCTACTACCGATATCAAAAGTGAGGGTAGTGGTAATAGCTCAAACAGTAACTACTTTAATGGCACGATCACTGTAACTGTCATTGAAGTTCTCTCTAACGGTAATTTAGTGGTTGCGGGTGAGAAACAAATTGCTGTGAGCGATGAAGAAGAAACCATTCGTTTTGGCGGAGTCGTTAACCCTAGAAATCTAGTGAATAATTCGATTTCATCCCAACAGGTTGCTGATGCGAGGATGGAATACCGCGGTCGTGGCGCAGCTGATGACGCACAAAAAGCCGGTTGGTTAACACGTGCCATGCTGAAATTAAATCCTTTATAAGTTAATCATGAAACTGACTAAACTACCCCTGGCTTTTTTAAAATTCCTTGTTGTTCTTGGTTCGATTATGACGAGTACTGTGCATGCTGAACGTTTAAAGGATATTTCCAATATCTCGGGCCAGCGCCCTAATCAACTTGTTGGTTATGGTCTTGTAGTCGGTTTAGATGGTTCTGGCGACCAAACGACACAAACACCATTTACGATTCAAAGTGTACTACAAATGATTGGTACCCTTGGTATTACAGTGCCTCCTGGCGGTCAAGCACAGTTAAGAAATGCGGCTGCGGTGATGGTTACTGCTGAGATGCCTGCATTAGCCAGACCAGGACAAGCTATTGATATTACTGTTTCTTCGATGGGTAACGCACAAAGTTTAAAAGGCGGAACTCTCCTCATGACCCCTTTACGTGCTGCTGACGGACAAGTTTATGCTCAGGCTCAAGGTAACGTGGTGATTTCTGGAGCTGGTGCAAGTGCCGGTGGCGCTACTACAACGGTGAATCACCTTTCTGCAGGCCGTATTCCTTCCGGTGCTTTAATTGAGCGAGCAGTACCATCCATCATGCCTGAAGAGTTTGTTCAGTTAGATCTGAAGCAATCTGATTTTTCTATGATGCAAAAAACTTCCCAAGCTATTGGAAAACGCTTTGGTGTAGGTACGGCTATTCCGATTGATGCGCGTTCGCTGAATGTGCGAGTTCCACTAGAGCCGCTGCGGCGTGTAGCATTTATGGCGGAATTGCAGGATCTTGATGTTGAGCAAACTTCAGGTCCGGCTAAAGTCATTCTGAACTCTAGAACAGGTTCTGTGGTGATGAACCAAGCGGTGAAGCTCGCACCTTCAGCAGTAGCACATGGTAACTTAACTGTTCGTATACAGTCCACCCCAGAGGTGAGTCAACCTAATGCACTTAGTCGTGGGGCTACCGTTACAACTTCTCAAGATACTGCCACAGTTTCTAGCGATGGTAAACCAGATAATTTAATTGCAATTCCAGGCGGTGCTAATTTATCCTCCGTAGTGAAGGCTTTAAATATGTTAGGCGCAACGCCATCGGATTTAATTTCGATTTTACAATCGCTGAAATCCTCTGGCGCTCTTACAGCAGAAATCGAGGTGATTTGATGATGCCTCTTTCTAACCTGACGATTCCGGGCGTAGGTCTAGCTGCAATTGGTTCTAATGTCGTAGGTTTATTGAGTC
>CAIPQU010000154.1 GCA_903867305.1 uncultured beta proteobacterium | reverse complement strand
ACAAATGACACAAATGTTTGGTATTTTACTCATTAGCTTAGGTGCTTTAATCGCAACTGCTTAAAACTTAATGATGAAAAAATATTTATTCTTAATCTTAATGTTTATTTCAACCAGCCTTTTGGCGGCTGATCAATGGCCTATGGGCAAATGGAACATGTTGGATGATTTTACTGAGCTCCCTGAAGCAATGATTCAAATCAGTGCTTTAAAAACGGGTGGGTTTGAAGGCAAAATTATTGAAGTTTTTCCAAGTCCCGATGATGATCCAGTGGATGTGTGTAAACCATGTGTAGGTTCAGACAAAAATAAACCTATCATTGGCTTGGTTGTATTTAAGCAGCTTAAATTGAATGCAAAAAAAGAATTAGTGGGCAAAGTATTAGATCCCGATTCCGGCAAAATTTATAAGTGCGAGTTAAAACCACTCCCTAATAATCGTATCGAATTGCACGTCATTGTGAACCGCTTAATTTCACAAGATCGTTATCTAAGTTTAGCCAAATAATCACCCCTCATTTATTGAATTAAATAGACTTAATTCCAGTCTATTTGTCATATGGCCATGTTAAGATATTATGCATATGTGGCGCTTGATCACCCAACTTTTAAAAAGCTTTTCGAATTTGAATTTTTTTCGTTTTTTTCTGACCTTTTTCTTAATAAGCGCTTTTATTCCAGCCTACGCGCTTGATTCGATTTGGTATTCAGATAAGGATTTAAAAGAAGACAATATTAAGGCTATCCCTGAAGGCTATATGGATCCGTCAGTGACTGATGCATGTGGCACTAAAACCTATGACAAGCCTTTATCTTTAGTGGATGTGACAGAAGCTGCACTTTGCCATAACCCTCAAACAAAAGAGGTGTATGCGACTGCTAAGGCACAAGCGGCACAAGTTGGTATCGCGCGCTCTTTATTTTTTCCATCGGTCACGGACACGGTATCGACTTCAGAAAATAAAACACGCTCAACGAATTATTCCGATGTGACGAATAAAATTGTGGCGTCTTATCTTCTATATGATTTTGGAAGTCGTGATGCCACGTTAGAGAATGCAAATCAACTTTTAAAAGCGGCAAGTGCCACACAAAATGCAACGGTACAAAATGTTTTGTTAAGCGCAGTCAATGCGTTTTATCAAGTGCATGCAAGTAAGGCGATATTAAATGCATCGATTGAAACAGAGCATCTTTATCAAGAGAGTTTTAAATCAGCAGAAGCTAAATATATTGCAGGCGTTGCAACACCTGCTGATAAGCTTCAAGCACAGACTTCATTTGCGAATGCGACACTCACAAAAATTACAAATGAAGGCACTTTAAAAATTGCTTACGGCAATCTTGCCAATATCATGGGGGTGCCTGCGAGCATGCGTTTAGAAATTGCCGATGCAAAATTAGATACGATTCCGGACATGATTGATCAAGATATTGAAGCTCTCATTGAACAAGCAAGATCTCAAAGACCTGATCTCATTGCGAGTGAGGCACAACTCAAAGCCTCTTTAGCTAAGATCGAAGGAGCCAAGGCGGACTCAAAACCGACAGTATCAATGAGTTTATCGAATACACATTCTGATGACAGCAATGCAGCATTTACAAATAACTCAGCGATTGGGCTTAATGTCAGCATCCCTCTTTTTGGAGGTTACAAACCAACATACCTTATTCGCTCGGCTGAGGCGACTGCAGAGTTGAATGCTTCACAACGCGATCAATTAAAGCTCCAAGTGTCCTTGGATGTGTGGACCGCTTATCAGAATTTAAAAACAGCGAATGAATCTATTGCTGCATCCAATGTCTTAGTTTCAAGTGCGGAAGAATCATCCCGTGTCGCATTAGGACGTTATAAAGAAGGTGTCGGTAATATTATTGATACCCTCAATGCACAAAGTGCGCTCGCCAATGCGAAACAACAAAAAATCCAATCCGTTTTAAATTGGAATATTGCAAGAACAACCCTTGCTCAATCGATAGGCGTCCTTGATAATGCAATGATTCAGAAATTACCTGAGGCAAAAAGACAATAAAAAGTATGAAAAAGCTAACCACTCATTTAATCAATATCGCTTTAATTTTAGCGTTTATATTTGGGGCTTATTATGTGTATCAGCTTTCACATAAAAAGAAACCCGAAGATTTATATCGACTTCAACCGGTGACGATGGGCGACATTGAACAAAATGTGACAGCGAATGGCACGATTAATCCGGTCATTCTTGTGAATGTCGGTACACAAGTGTCAGGCCGTGTTAAAAAAATATACGCAGACTATAACGATCAAGTTAAAAAAGGCCAGATTCTTTTAGAATTAGAAGATGAGTTATT
>CAIPQU010000153.1 GCA_903867305.1 uncultured beta proteobacterium | reverse complement strand
CTAAATAAGACGTATTTAGATTAAGGATTTTGAGCCACTCTGTTCAAAATCACACAATTTACAAAACAGACTGATTCTCAATTGGAGGGCGGTGGCACCCTAATAGATTTCAATACTTTATTGGGGTAAGTAGCAGGTGATGTGCTCGCTAATGCCATGTCTGAGGCGGCTTAAAGTTTTTCATTAAGGCTTGCTATAGAGTATTCGCGCTAATCTTGCTTACTCATAATCCCATTCGGATTCATCTGACCCCTCAATTTGTCGAGACTCTCCTGAGTTCGCTTCGAGATTTTTTCTTAGTTTGATCACGGTAATAAGCTCGGATAATTCTTTGGAGAGTTGTCGACTCAAGGTATTTTGCTGGCGATGAATGATGTTCATGGTCTCTAATGCCGGTAAACTTGCATCCTGCTGGAGCTTAAGTTTCATCTGATTTTGCGCAACATCACCTTGGACAAGCCGTAATATCGTATTAATCTGTGGGGAAATGTGGCCATTCAATTTTTGTGTTACTAATTCTTTTGCGAGTTTATACTGCGCATCCTCAATATCGTTCAGGCGCTTAGATTTTGTTAGAGTGATCGCCACACGCTCAATCATGATGATTTCAGTTGGGGTATGGGGTAAATATTCTGCAGTGAGGGACTTAACTATTTGTTCAAAGTATTTTTGTTGTTCGGGTCCAAGCCACTTCTGTGCCGTTAGGCCATGCTTGAAGGCATTGATAGACGAAATCAATTTACCCGCTTGGGATTTGGGACCAGTAGATTTTGTAGAGCTCATCAATTTTCCATTGCGAAAAATGTCGTATGAATTAAGCTTTTAGTCTAACCTGATTTTAAGTGGTTTGATATGATGTTCATACACAATATATGCTACTAAATTTTAGAATTTTTTACTCTTTTACCAGTGATTGAGAATGAGGAACTATCACATCGAAGGTTTGTTTTGTTCCGGTCGGTAGTGATGGTGCAAGAGAGGATTTAGTTTTTAGAAGGCGTTCCTTTAATTGTGTTGTGCGACTGCTGGGTTGTGGCGACGCATGAGATGAGCCTAAACCCCCGGGGTTTGAAGTACTGAGGGAAACTCCTTTTTCAGATGGAATGTCGTTGCTTACTGAAGCCACATTGACTGAGTGCTCGGGCAGTGCAAACTCAGGGGTGCTAATCCCAAAGGCTAGCCGAGCACACTGCTGCATCACGCGGTGACGCAGCATGCGTCTAGGCATAGTCTTCCAGAGGGGGTGATCATTTTTAACCTCCTCGAGGTACTCACTGACGTGCGTGGGCAGGTGTCGGTCGTTGCGGTAAATAGTACAAGAGATGGATTGGGGAGGCCCCTTATCCTCTATCGACGTCTCTGTGAACTGTATGCCAATAAAGGCAGGATGTTGGTTGATGATTCTCATCCACCCATCAATGCTAATGCTTGGATGGGCTTGACCCTGGTGATCAGTCCATAGACTGACCTCACCCATGAGTGGGTCGAGTTGATATTTTATCGCGAGGTGGATTAGACTCAGTCCAGTCGAGGTGGGGAGCGATGAGTAGGATGACAGCCATAGCTCGATTTCTTTAGGCGAGATGCTTAAAAGATCTGCGAGCTGTTTAATTTTATTAAGTAAGATTTCTGGGTAGCTGTGATGTTGATCCTTTGCGAGATCCGCTTCATTAGATGGTAAGTTTGGGGGAATTGAATTAATCATGAGATGCTCCTTGATTGATAGAGTTGTCTTTAATCACGAGCCGTCGTGAGTTGGCTACGGGCAACTGATATTGCGAGGCAAGTTCGGGGTGATCTTCCGATAGTTTTTTGGTGTCGAGCCTGAAAGAGGGTTTAGGACTTTTCCAGGTGGCAAGTATTTTGCCTTGATGGGTGAGCATCTCAGCATCCGCCATCTGTTGCATGACAGCCAGCTTAATTTGGTTAATATGGTCCTCACACATACTTAATTGTTGATTTAGGAGCGGCAATTCTGCTAGCTGTGAGAGTAGGTCTTTATTTACTTCTACTGATTTTTTGTCCTTAGATTGTAAATAGAGTCGTTTGCAATCTGATTCATTGATCGGTGCTGGAGGTATTTTGGCCACTACGTGTTCTTGCCAAAAGTGCATAGCCTTGTCTAAAAGGAGTTGCTCAAGCTCTTTATCTTGCTCAATCTGATAGATACGAAAGTCAGCATTGCTAAAGAGCACGGCAAGATCGGCTTGTGTGCAACCGGTTAGTAACATGTACCACGCACACTGAACGAGGTAGCTCATGGGAACCTCGTCGCTACCGATCTCACCCCATTCATCCTTTGCATAGGGGTTTGCGGTCTTGCACTCCAGAAGTTTTCTGGTATTTAAGTTTCCTGCTTCATCAAACAGGTTTGTATTATCT
>CAIPQU010000152.1 GCA_903867305.1 uncultured beta proteobacterium | reverse complement strand
CTTCGGTTGCAAAACCGAGAACGCTCACGGAGACAATGTTAGACGATACGATTGCAAATGCAGTCGTAGCGCAAAAGTCGCTGAAGTGGGAAACCGCTACTAGAAGGTCTAGTAATAGACTTTAGTAGACGGAGCAGTCATAGGTATCTTATTAGGTTGGTAACTTGGCTGCAAATTTAGAGTTTTTCAAACATAATCTGCCACGAGCATCTTGCCAAAGTTTTCCTTCAGAATGTAAAAATCCAAATGCTCTCGCAATGGTAGGGAAATCATAATCCGAGAACTTCTCAGCAAGTTCAGAATAATATATTGGCATAGGCTCAATCACAGCAATGATTTTTTCTGCTAATTCTTTATAACTATCTGCACCAGAAATCACAACGGGGTCCGCTTTACCTGAGGCGTAATCGCCAATCTTTGCTCGCTCTGCATATGCATATGAGATTCGTTCAAATCTCTCTTTAGGAATTCCTTCACCAATTGTGGCGTCTATACCTACCTTAGCCCCTGTTGGAACTTGCCCAGGAGTGATATACAAACTTGGGTCAAGTGGTTTAGCCCTTGCGCCAGGAATAATGATCACGTCACGGTCACCCTGAACACGAGTAGCAATGGCCCACTCCACTTCTGTAGGGTTAAAGACATCAATATCATCGTCCACAATCACGATATGCTTTAGATCCATTACAGAAAGTGCCGCTAATAAAGCATTCTTACCTTCACCTGCTTGTTTTTTGATAGATATCACCGCATGCCAAAAAGCTCTGCCACCTAAAGTTACATTAATATCTTTAACCTGAATTCCTGCAGTTTTTAAAGCCTGACGAATCGATTGGTAACGTGTTGGCGCTGCTAACCAAGTGTTTTCCCATGGCATATGCAAGAAATAAAACATCGGATTCTTGCGCATCATGATGGCTTTAATCTTGACAACAGGATTCCAATGCAATCCACCCATGAGACCAGTAAACTCTCCAAAACGCCCTTCTGGTTGCGTCCACCCCACCGGCAAAATCTCACCCTCTAAAACGATTTCGCTATCCGCAATATAAGGCATATCAATCGTTTTACAAGTTCCCAAATTTACTGGGCAACCACGTATACCTCCAGCAATACCCATTTCGTCAACACCAATTGGCGCTCTAAATCCGGCACCTAAAACTTCCATCGGATGCGTGCCAATCGAGATCGATATTGGGCAAGGACGACCTGCTTCATATGCTCGTTGTGCAAACATACGCATATTATTCGGCGTCACAATGTCGATACCAGTTAGATTTTTCTCTTTGACGATAAATCGATATACTCCCGTATTGATTCCGTATTCAGGATCTTTCGCAATCACAACTCCAGCGGTAATCATCGGTCCGCCATCAAATATAGAACTCATCGGAATTGGTAATTTAAATAAATCAACTTCATCACCTGTCCAAATAATTTCCTCTGTTGAAGACGTACTCACTCGGTTGGGAGCAATGGGGTTAGAAATACCATTTTGTAATTTATCTTCAATTTCTCTAAAGGTCGCACAACCAACCGACATCACTGCCCTTTTTTGGGTTCTTACAATACCCGAGAGAACTGGCATGTTATATCCGATAACATGATGAAATAAAATTGCTTTATCCGATTGATCAACCAAAGTGGCAATATAACGAATATCGATCGCCTGATGTAAATCAATCAATTCACCTTCCTGCCTTAAACGCTCCGTAAATTGTCGTAAATCTTCTGTAAATGGCAGGACTGCTTTACTCATAATTTTCCTTCGTCAATGATTTGCTGATTATTCAATTTTTGCGCCAGATTCTTTTACTATTTTTCCCCATCTTACCAATTCCTGTTTAACAAACTCATCAAACTGCTTATCGTTCATCGGCATCGGAGTCCCACCTTCTTGCTTTAATGACTCTAAAAATCCAGGTGTTTGTATGATTTTAGATATTGTATTGCTCAAAAATGATTTTATATCCTCTGGAGTTGCGCTTGGAACAACGACCCCCACCCAAGAACTGATATCAAAATTAGGTAAGCCACTTTCAGATAAGGTTGGAACATCGGGTAGCAGCATTGTTCGTTTTTTTGTTGTTACCGCTAAGGCATTCAGCTTGCCAACTTTAATATACTGGATCACCGAAGGTATTGAAGCAAACATAACAGAGACTTGACCACCTAAGGTATCCAATACAGCAGGTCCAGTCCCCTTATATGGGATATGGGTAATTTGTGTTCCTGTTTCGATTTTGAAAGCCTCAGCAGCTAAATGCGCCCCTCCACCAGCGCCGCCCGAAGCATAGTTTAATAAATCAGGATTAGCTTTTGCACTTGCGATTAACTGGCTCACTTGCGTAAATTTTGACTTCGGATTTGCAACTAATACAAGTGGATAACTGGCCAAGCCAGCAACTCCATAGAGATCTTTTCCTAAATCATAAGGCACCTTCGCCAACATACTGTTAGCGGCCACAACTCCTGAAGGCAATATCATCAAGGTATAACCATCAGCCGGTGAACTCACCACGAAATTTGTACCAATCACACCATTTGCACCATATTTGTTATCCACAAATGCGGCTTGCTTTGTCACTTCGGTGAGCTTTTCTGCCAATAAACGCGCTATTTGATCTGCTTGTCCACCTGGGGGATATGGAACAATGATACGAATCGGACGATTAGGATATGTCGCAGAATACGCAGTTTGAGTGCTGCAAAGACTTAAGCCTATTAAAGAAATGAACCAAATGAATTGAAGATATTGCCTTAACTTACATTGCATATTCATTTTCCTTATACATTCGAAGTGAAGAAAGATATCTTTATCAATATAGTCCTACTCTTTCATCAATTTTTTCTGATAGCCCAAATGTAGTGCGAGAACAATCAAACAAGGTTTAACGGAAGTGATGTCGTGTATTTAATTTGTTCCATTGCAAAGCTTGAACTAATATCCAATATGTCAGCAATTCTAATTAATTTCTTATAAACCGCGTCATAACCTGCGATATCCGGAACTACTACGCGGAGCAAATAATCTACTTCTCCACTCATTCGATAAAACTCTAAAACTTCTGGAATCTCCATTACTGCAACCCTAAACTTTTCTAGCCACGTTGGATTATGGCCACTTGTCTTGATCGATACAAAAACAGTGACGCCTAAATTTAACATGTTGGCATCTAATAGAGCGACCCTCTGACGAATATACCCCGCCTTCTCTAACGATTGAATTCTTCGCCAACACGGAGTTGAAGAAATGCCAACTTTTTCAGAAATGGCAGAAACAGAAAGAGTGCTATCTTCCTGTAAAATATTCAAAATGTGGAAATCTATTCTATCTAACTTCATATTAGAGGCATATTATTCTATTTTCATGAAATATATTTGATAAATTTAATAATATATTCTTTTCAAATAACAGTAAAATTGAATATTACAAAGTCATTACCAACACAACATATGAAAATAAAACCGACATAAATCAAAAGTATGTTAAAAACTCTTTTTCAGAGTAATAAATTATCCAATTATCTCAATAAAAATCCGGGGAAATAGTTATGAAAGCATTAGTTCTATTGCAACATGGTGGTCTTGAAAACCTTCAATATGTCACAGATCACCCTATGCCAAAGGTAACTGATGGACACGTCATTATTAAAGTAGGTGCTTCATCTTTTAATTATCATGATGCATTTACAGTCAAAGGTATGCCCGGTATTAAAGTACCTCTTCCAGTTGTTATTGGATTAGATTTTGCTGGTGAAATTTTTGAAATTGGCGCTAATGTGGAAGGCTGGAAAGTTGGCGATCGTGTTCTTGTGAATCCTTTAAACAAAACTAAAGGTCTCATGGGTGAAATGCTAGACGGTGGTATGGCTGAGTATTGTCTCGTCAGCGCTGATCAACTGATTAAAATGCCGAATAACGTCTCATTTACAGACGCTGCCTCTTTGCCAGTTGCCTATGGAACAGCGCACCGTATGTTAATCACTCACAACACCATCAAAAAAGGTGACCGCGTGCTAATCTTAGGTGCGTCAGGCGGAGTTGGTACCGGTTGTGTGATTCTTGCAAAACAATTAGGCGCAGAAGTAATTGCTTGTGCTAGCAGTGAAGATAAATTAACCAAGCTTAAAGAAATCGGTGCTGATGAAGTTATTAATTACAAAGAAGTTGATTTCTCAAAGTGGGCTGTAGAGAAATATGGCAAACCACAACGTAGAACCTATGAAGGTGGCGTTGATGTTGTCATCAATTTCACCGGCGGTGATACGTGGGTGCCATCGTTACGCTGCTTAAAGCGTGGCGGAAAACTCCTGGTTTGTGGAGCTACTGCGGGTCATGATCCGAAAGAGGACTTACGTTATATCTGGAGCTTTGAATTGCAAGTCATCGGTTCAAATAGTTTTTATATTGAAAATCTCACGGCATTGATGGACATGATCTCAAAAGGTGAAATGAAGCCGATGATTGATAAAGTCCTACCATTATCAGAGGCTAGAGAAGGTTTGCGTTTAATTCAAGATCGTGAAGTCATCGGTAAAGTTGTCATTACCCCTTAATGATGAGTAGTTAACACTTCATCTACTTCCCTACACTACAAAGGTTCTTGATATGTCAAATGAAATGATTACAGCTGCAGAAGTTGAAGCAAAATTAACTAGAGGTCCTTTTCATCAATGGTTAGGTATTAAAGTCCTTTCTGTTGGCGAAGGTGAAATTGAAATTGAAGCAACTTGGCGAGAAGAGTGGGTTGTTAATCCCGATCGTAAATATACACATGGTGGTATTTTGGCTGCCCTCGTAGATTTAACCGCTGACTGGGCTTTAGTGTATAAAACTGGTCGCGGTGTCCCTACAATTGATATGCGGGTTGACTACCACCGTGCAGCAATGCCAGGTAACTTAATTGCTAAAGGTAAAGTGATTAAATTTGGTAGTCAAATCAGTGTTGCTGAAGCAATGGTATTTGATACAGATGGTAATTTATGTGCGAGTGGACGCGGTGTTTATTCAACAGCTCCACCACCTCCTCCAAAAGCTTAATTTAAAAAGCCCTTTATTCAGGTAATGGCCACCACCTTGTAAAAAATATGGGCAATGTTGATAATTTCCTAGAATCATTAAATCTCAATAATCTTGGAGATCTATTTCGTCGTGACTTAGATCTCCAAAAAATTGCATTCATTGACCTAGATGCAAATAATCATCCACGTGAATTTTCTTTTGCGGATTTAGATGCTTTAGCCAACGCAGTCGCAAGAGGTTTAGATCGTTTTGCATTAGCGCGCGGTAGTCGTGTTGCAATAATTGCTTTAAATAGTGTGGAATATATCGCTACTTTTTTGGGAATCATGCGAGCTGGATTAGTGGTAGTTCCCGTTAATTCGAAATTCCCTACCGCAATGGTTGATTTTGTTCTACAAGACTCGGATGCTCAATTAGTGTTTTGCGATGCACAAAATGAGAGCTTAGTTCCACTGTCATTACCAAGAGTAGTATTTAATCCTCATGATAAAACTACCTCTCCTACTTTTTCAGAGTTCTTAAACCACGGTCAATTTAAGACTATCACTCCAGAAGTAAATGAGTTAGCAATGCTTCTTTATACTTCGGGTTCTACCGGAAAACCCAAAGGCGTCAGGCTTTCTCACGCCAGCCATATTTGGGTTGCCAAAACACGGCTAGGAAATAATGACTGGTCAAGACATCGCTATCTTGTCGCAGCTCCGCTTTATCATATGAATGCACAAGCCATGACCATGCTGAATATTTTGGCTCATGCGACAACAGTTTTATTGCCTCAATTTAATGCTCGTCAATATATCAAAGCAATAGAAACTTTTCAATGCACATGGCTGACCGCAGTTCCTCCCATGATTGCAATGATGCTTCAAGAAAAAGAACTCGTTGAGCAAACGAATTTATCATCTGTCGAGTTTTTAAGAATGGGCTCTGCGCCAGTTTCTCCTAGTTTGTTAGAAGCTATACATCGCGTATTTCCCAAAACTCAAGTGATTAATGCATTCGGCACAACAGAAGGTAGTCCAGTGATGTTCGGACCTCATCCGGATGGCCTTCCTCTGCCCCTTCTATCAGCTGGCTGTGTCCATCCTAAAGTGAATATTCGGCTGGTTAATGAAAACGGACAAGAATCAGAACAAGGTGTATTACAAATCAAATCTCCAGGTATTATGCTGGGCTACCATAAACCAGAGGGACGTAAGCCTCCGATTAAAAATCCTTTTACAGATGATGGTTTTTATAGCACCGGCGACATCTTTAAGCGCGACTCAAATGGCTTTTATTTTTTTATTGGTCGCGCTGATGATATGTTTGTTTGTGGCGGAGAAAATATTTACCCTGCTGAAGTGGAGCGTTTGATTGAATCACACCCGCATGTTGCACAAGCTGTAGTCATTGCAGTTGATGATGATATTAAAGGGCAAAAGCCGGTTGCTTTCGTTGTTAAAAGACCAAACACAGAAGTAAGTGCAAGCGAACTTAAAACATATTGCTTAACAAATGCTCCAGCGTATCAGCATCCCCGATGGATCTGGTTTCTTGATGAACTGCCTCTAGCTAGTACGAATAAAGTTGATCGGCCTTTATTAAAAACGCAGGCTCTTCAAAGTATCAACAATATTGCAAATAATGACTGAGCTTACACGTCACAAAGATTGGCTTTATGAGGCAATACTTCGTATCGAAGCAGATTTTTGTAGGAGTGTTGATACACATCTAATACCTCTGATTATTCCCTCTTTCGCTTCATGTGGGATCGAACTATATTTAAAGGATGAATCGACCCACCCCACAGGTAGTCTTAAACACCGTCTAGCGCGATCATTATTTTTATATGCTCTTTGCAATAATTGGCTCAGTGAGGGTAAAACTATTATCGAGGCATCCAGTGGCTCAACTGCCATTAGTGAGGCCTACTTTGCCAATTTAATTGGCTTACCTTTTATCGCTGTTATGCCCAAATCAACCTCATCAGAAAAAATTGAGCGAGTGAAGTTCTATGGTGGATCTTGTCATTTAGTTGATTCTTCAATCGAAATGTATACCTGCGCTAAAGAATTAGCCATTCAAATGGATGGTCATTATATGGATCAATTTACCTATGCAGAAAGGGCTACAGACTGGCGAGGTAACAACAACATTGCCCAAAGTATCTTTGCGCAAATGTCTTTGGAGAGACACCCTATTCCCCGATGGATTGTAATGGGCGCCGGTACAGGTGGCACCAGTGCCACAATTGGGCGTTTTATACGATATCAACGTTATACATCTCAAGTTTGTGTTGCAGATCCAGAGGGCTCTGTTTTTTTAGATTATTTCAAAACTCAAAACCCTCGTTTGACCTCAAATGGTTCAAACATTGAAGGTATAGGAAGACCTCGTCCGGAGGCTAGTTTTATCCCATCCCTCGTTGATCATATGATTCGAGTGAAGGATATAGACTCAATCTCAGCGATGAATATCTTGTCCAATATTCTTGGTCGAAAAGTTGGGCCTTCAACCGGTACCAATTTTATTGCAATGTTGGAACTTGCAAATGATATGAAACAAAAAAATATTCCAGGGTCTATTCTTAGCTTGCTCTGCGATAGCGGTGATCGCTATCTCAATACTTATCACAATCCTGATTGGGTCAAGGAGAAATTTGGCGACTGTACAGCCGCGACAAAATATTTATATCAGTTAATGGAAATCGAATAATCCATTTTAACAAAAGCCCGAAAGAAATCCCCGTCCTTTAGGGCGGGGAGGATGTCAAAAAATTGATCAGTGTAGGTTAAAGTAGCGCTCAATTACCACCTCTCACTGTAGTAATCTCACTTAAAGTTTCTTTAAGAACCATACATCAAGCGATTGAATCCATTCCTATCTATGTAATGCACCCTCATAGTGCAATATAGTTATTTTTGCCACCTTTTAGGGCGTTCTTAAAAATTCAAAGATTGTGTAGTACCCCCAGTTAAGAAGACAATCCTCGAGGAGAAAATTCTGCTTGTTGTCGATATTGTATAGGTGACAACTTTCCTAGTGCTGCATGAGGACGTTCCTCGTTATAAATCTTGATCCATTGCTCTGTAATGTCTT
>CAIPQU010000151.1 GCA_903867305.1 uncultured beta proteobacterium | reverse complement strand
TTCCGGTTTTTCTCCTAAATTGTGCGCCGATATTGCCACCAACTTATCAAAAACTAGCAACATCAATACCCTCTTACAAGAGGCACGGGCGCATGTATCCAGCCTCATCAAAACAATTGACCCATTTAGTGTGTTTGATCAAGGTGGCGTATTTGCCTTTATCGGCCCCACCGGGGTTGGTAAAACCACCACGGTCGCCAAGATTGCAGCCCGCTGCGTTCTCCGGTATGGGCGGAATCAAGTAGCCCTCCTGACCACGGACACCTATCGAATCGGTGCTCAAGAGCAATTAAAAGTATTTGCAAAAATTTTAGGTCTACCGGTCGTTTCACTGCGGGATAGTGATGATCTTTCTGCAAAATTAAAGGACCTCTCCAACCGTAAAGTGATTTTATTGGATACCGCTGGAGTGAGTCAGCGCGATACCTTAATGGTCGAGCAATCGCAAATGTTACAAGATGGCTCCCGCAATGCCTTCCGTATTTTAGTGATGAGTTCCACCACTGACCTACGCACCCAAGAGGATGTGATTAGCTTACACAATCAAGCCGCCAAGGCCAAAGATATGCCCGGTATTGGAGCGGCTGTGATTACAAAGACCGATGAAGCAACGCAATTAGCGCCGGTGATTGATTGCTTAATTCGCAATGACTTACCGCTGATGTTCTTGTCCAATGGTCAACGCGTACCGGAAGACTTAAATCAGCCCGATATTGCTTATTTATCGCATCGGGCGCTACGCTCTCGCTCCTACTCGGATGATCTCAGCATCACAGATGATCAGATTCCGTCCATTCTTTCTGATCACCTCAGTGACTGGGTCAAAAAAGTAGCCCCATGAGTGCTGTCAATACCCCAGCGGGACTCGACCAAGCGGATGGACTGCGTTCGATGTTTGGAGGCCTCCCTAACCAGGTGATTTGTCTTGCCTGCGCTCTGGATGAGGATACGATTGTTCATGTTGGGCACGGGACTGCTCAGGCTTTAAAAAATGCGGGTTATCGAACACTGATGATCGATGAAGTCCCTCTTTCTGAACGCAAAACGATGTCAGGTTTTTTATATCCCACCAAATATGATTTGGGGCAAGTGTTTAGTAACTCCGTATCCTTAAATAAATCAGTACGCCAAGTGGAAGAAAATTTTTGGTACGCTACCAGTGCCAAACTGAGGCATTTATTTGAAGAGCGACGTGCAAAGTTGCCCAATCTCGATGAGCGCCTCAAGCTGATGAACTTGGAATTAGATTACATTTTATTTGCTACTAGCGACCCGGAATTCAATATATTAAATTTCTTTGGCACTTCGATACAAAAGATACTGGTTGCCTCACCAGAGTTTGAATCCTTGTCAAAGGCCATGAACATGATTCGCCAATTTTCTATTTACTCGCAAGATACCCCCACTTCCGTCTTAATCCTTGGTGGAACGGAAGAAGAAGGTCAAACTGCTTTTGATAAATTGCAACATGCGGCAAAAGAAGCGATGGGAATGGATTTGAACATGTTGGGCTGGATTAAGGCAATTAAAGCGAGTCGCGTCGTGATTGACCCCGAAGACTTTAGTATTTCGACTCCCACTGAGGGTCCAGCCAACGAATTTGTTCTTCCTACTGGCTTTTTTAAGAGTCTGACTGAATTATTAACGGGTTAAACTAGTGTCTCATGAATAAAGCCTATACCCAACCCGTCAACTACGCTGAAGAAATGGCGAAATATACGCCACTCGTCAAACGAATTGCCTATCAAGTAGCCTCCAAACTTCCAGCAAACGTTGAGGTAGATGATTTAATTCAAGAAGGTCTCATTGGTCTTTTAGACGCACTGAAGAAATATGCCCCCCAACCCAATTTAAGCTTTGAGGTCTATGCTCGCACACGTATCAAGGGAGCTATTTATGACTCTTGTCGTAAAAATGATATTTTGCCGAGAAATCAACGGGATGATTTGTCGCGCTTAGAAAAAATTAACCGTCAACTTGAGCAAAAACTGGGGCGCCCCCCCCTAGAAACTGAGATTGCCGAGGCCGCTGATATCAGTCTAGAGTCTTATTTTGGCATTATGGATAGAATGGTCAATTTGATGCCCATCGATGACCTCTCGGATGACATGCTCCCGATGGATAATAGCTCTGATCCTATGCAGAGTGTCGCCCTGAGCCAACTAGCTGAAAAATTAGCTCTGATATTAAAAAAATTGCCCGAAAAAGAACAAATGGTGATGGC
>CAIPQU010000150.1 GCA_903867305.1 uncultured beta proteobacterium | reverse complement strand
AATGAGTAAAAACAAAGATGGCAAAGTCAACGCTAGACGCTGGCTGGTCATCACTCAAAACCATGTTGGAATATAAAAGCCGTCAGGCTGGCGTGATATTTGAGGAAGTAAATGAAGCGTATTCAACCCAAATTTGTTCGAGTTGCGGAGAAATCTCCGACAATAGTCCGAAAGGTAGAGCTGATTTGAATAAGAGCAGTTGGAAGTGTCATTGTGGATCTGTTCACGATAGGGACATCAATGGAGCTCTCAATATTCTTGCGTTCGGACATGAACGTCTAGCGGTAGGAATCCCCGTCCTTTAGGACGGGGAGGCTGTCAAATCTTTCGTAAAGCCAATAAGGCTTTCTGACATAAGGGCTAAAAAATATTTAAATCTTTTAACGTACGGTTGGCGCCTTTTCATTTGCAGCGCCATTGATTAATTTTTGTTTTTCGTCTTCAGTAATAATGTCGAACAATTTAACTACTTGCTGAATACTGTTACTACTTTTACTTGTCACAGTTGCTGAAGCTTTCGCTTCTAATTCAGTAGTAATGCCCATCAAATAAACGCTACCAGCCTCTACGATGATTTTCATGGAGTTAGATGGCACATCGGTGGTTGCTATTAATTTTGCTTTTACCAATGTGAATAATGAGCTATCAGATAACCGTGCGCTCATCGAACTTAGTGGCCCAACTTGAATTTCGTTCACCACGGTACGAATATTTTTAATTGCCGCCACATTACTTTGCACCTGATCTTTGAGCTTCTGTGTCGTCACTTCGCCCGTTAATAAAACTTTTTGGTTATATACATTGACATTGACATGGGCATTTTCAGGAAAGTTCTGTAACAACATAGAATCTATCTGTATCTGTAAGCCGCGGTCAATTGTCACCACGGAAACCGGCCTTCTATCTCCCACTACCAAAGCCGTTTCAGCAACGCCTCCGGCAACCAATGCGAAACAGCCCGATAAAGAGCAAACTAATAAGCCGCAAAAAAAACTAAGTATTACTTCATTTCTGATACGCTTCATATTCATAATTAATCCAATAGTAAATGATCAATGCCATCACATAGGCAATGTAATAAAAGTAAGTGTGTTTCTTGAATTCTCGCCGTTCTCTCTGATGGAACGCATAAATGGATATCTTGTTGACCTAATAATTCATTCATTTTTCCACCACCTCTTCCGGTAAGGGCAATAATTTCCATACCAATTTTTTTTGCGGCTTCAATTGCGAAAAGGACGTTTTTAGAGTTCCCTGATGTTGAAATTGCCAAAAGAATATCCTCTGGCTTGCCTAAGGCACGAACTTGCTTACTAAAAACCTCGTCATATCCATAATCGTTTCCGATAGCAGTCAAAATTGAGCTATCAGTCGTTAAAGCAATGGCGCCCAACTCTCTTCTTTCACGCTCGAACCGGCCCACAAGTTCTGCAGCGAAATGTTGTGCATCAGCGGCTGACCCCCCGTTTCCACATGCCAGGATTTTTCCTCCAGAGTTAACGGATTGATACATTTTTTCTACAGCGAGTGCTGTTAAAGGGCTTAAAGTGGCTATAGCCATTTGTTTGGTCGTAATACTATCCTGAAACTGCTGCTGAATACGTTCCGTTAACTGTTTCATCATCGTTATTTCCAATGTTATTGGTATCCGCTTAAACTGTATCTATATGATTTAATCATTCATTTCCTACTCTAATGCCATTATGGATCAAACTTTTTTTCTCGAACAACAAAATATGCCAGCAGGATCGCTTTATGTGGTTAGTACACCCATTGGCAATCTTGGGGATATTACCTACCGAGCAGTTCATATTTTAAAGTCTGTTGATGGTATTGCCTGTGAAGATAAGCGCCATACCTCTCACTTGCTACACGCTATCGGTGTTCAAAAGCCAATGATGGCAATACATGAACATAATGAAAATGAAGCCGCAAGCGCTTTAATTCATAAGTTAAGCCAGGGTGAGCGCTGGGCCTACGTTTGTGATGCTGGGACCCCTGGCATTTCTGATCCAGGGGCACGATTAACGAAGGAGATACTCTCTGCAGGTCATAGGGTCATTCCAATCCCTGGTCCAAGCGCTCTAACAAGCTTATTATCTGTGGCAGGAAAATTAAATTTGGCTGCACATGGAAACTTTCAGTTTTTGGGTTTCCTGCCATTGAAGGGAAAAGATCGAGCCCAAACCTTATCGCAGATGAACCTCTCACGATTGCCAACTATTTTTTATGAGTCTCCCCTGAGAATTCATAAAACATTAAGCGAGCTTCATGAAAAGATTGTGGATAAAAATCGCTCCGTAGTAGTCGGTCGCGAACTTACAAAAAAGTTTGAAGCGATTACCACAATACAAATAAGCGAATTACCTGCCTGGTTGAGTCTCTCAAAAGAAACCCGTGGAGAGTTTTGCGTCATGCTTGAAGGTGCTCTGGACAAGACCGTTGATGCCATTCAAGAGGTCATTGTCAACCCAACCGAGCTAGCTCAATTACTCTCGGACTATATAGGTAGCAAGCAAATAGCTGAAGTCTTTTCTAAGGCCCAAATGATGTCGAAAAATGCGGCCTATGAACTCGCTCTTCAATTTAAAAACCCACCAAATGGTGGGTCTTGACCTTATTTTGCGGCTGCTTGTGCCGGTTCTTTAGGTTCGTTTAATTTACCGCCGGCAGCATTTGCCATATAAACAACTGCTCTCGCAATTTCATAATCGCTGATATCGTCGGGAGATGCTCCCCCTCTTGCTGGCATCGCATTTTTTCCCTTTAAAACAGAAGTCATTAAAGTGTCATAACCTTTTGAGATCCTTGCTGACCATGCTGATTTATTTTCAAAAGCAGGGGCGCCTGCAGCGCCATTAGCATGACATGAGGAGCAGACGTTTTGATAAACGGCTTCACCAGTTTTATACACTTTAGGTGCGCTTGCATCAACAAAATTAAGCTTTGCGACTGGTTTAATAAGCTCTGCTGTTTGCTCTGGAGTAGGAATAGCAGAACTTTTAACACCGCTATTTGCATAAATAAGTAGTAAAAGAATAACAATTAAAGGAACAAAAAAGGCTGCAAATACCATTAAGATTAACTGTTTAGGAGATTTAATCATGTTGCCGTGCTGTTCGCTCATTACCATTCCTTCATTTTCAAATTAGTGTGTTATTTACAAATTATAGCTATGCAACATAACATTCTATTTACACATGCTCTAACCTGAGTAGAATCATGCCTATTCAATGTGAATATTGCTTCATCTTTAAATATTTTATCTTTTTTCGTATGTTTCAGTTTTAAATGATGTAGTTTTTTACGCGCCTGTAGCTCAGTGGATAGAGTATTGGCCTCCGAAGCCAAGGGTCGCAGGTTCGATTCCTGCCGGGCGCACCAGTCTTT
>CAIPQU010000149.1 GCA_903867305.1 uncultured beta proteobacterium | reverse complement strand
CGATTGATCAATTAATTGAATTAATGGATTATAAAAAATTACTCATTGAACGTGATGAGTATCGTCAACGGGGTGTCTTACGAGGTATCGGTTTTGCCAGCTTTTTAGAAACATCAAGCCCATCATCGACCATGTATGGCAAAGGTGGCGCATCAATTTCTGCCGCAGATACAGCAACTCTACGACTAAACCCAACGGGATCCATTTTTTGTACCGCGAGTATTAATGAATTTGGGCAAGGCGCGCAAACAATTGCCGCTCAGATTACTGCGAGTATTTTAAGTGTTCCTTTAGAGGCGGTACGGGTTGTTTTAGGGGATACTGATTCTAGCCCGTATGGTGGAGGTAATTATGGGTCTCGAGGCACTTCAATTGGGGGTGAGGCTATTCTACAAACGGCTAAGGCGTTAAAGAAAAATATCATTGAATTTGCGGCCACTCTTTTTGAGATAGATCCAAATCAATTGAACTTACAGGATAGTTACGTCATTAATACATCAACAAAGCAGAACGTCATATCATTCGAGGCGCTCGCTAGACAGGCTTACTTTAATCTTGAAAAAATTCCTAAAGGATTTACTCCTGAGTTAACTGTGAGTCGAAGTTTTGCGCAAAGAGACTTTGATGGAATCTTTACGAATGGAATTCAAGCATCTTATGTTGAGGTTGATGCTGAGACAGGTTACGTTAAATTACTGAAACATTGGGTCTTGGAAGATGTTGGAACAGTAGTCAATCCACTTTTATTAGATGAGCAGATTCGGGGTGGTGTGATTCAAGGTATTGGCGCAGCTTTATATGAACAATGTTTGTATAGCGAAGAAGGGCAACTCATGAATGGTAGTTTAGTTGATTATTTAGTGCCACTTGCCAGTGAAATGCCGGATATTGTGGTCGGGCACACCTTCACTGCAACTATGACTTCAGAACTTGGGGCTAAAGGTGGTGGAGAAGGGGGAGTGGCAGGCTCATCTGCCGCAGTGTTTAATGCCATTAATGACGCTCTCAAACCACTAGGAGTTCTCGTTAACGAACTCCCAGTGACACCGCAGATATTGATACAAGCGGTTACGAAAAAACATTAGATCTAAATCGAAACCTAATTATTCAATCTTGCCAATGCGTTTAATCGTATTGCTTAAACGTTCTTGATCTTTATTGAGAAAATCATCAAAGTCTTTGCCATCGCGATACTCAATGAGTACGCCCATTTTTTCTGAACCTTGCACATACTCACTATCTTGAACTGCTCGAGCGATATCTTTACGTATTTTGAGCACTATTGGCTCTGGAGTTTTGGCTGGAGCAAAAAGCCCCGCCCATAAGTAAAATTCGGCATTTTTATAACCGAGTTCGAGCGCTGTTGGAACGTCTGGAAATTGGGGGTGACGTTTTGCCCCGGTCGTTAATAAGGCGCGCATCGTACCAGCTTTGACTTGAGGCACTACTACGCCTGGCACACCCGCTGTCATGACAACTTGGCCCCCTAAAACAGCCGTTAAAGCGGGCCCACCACCAGAATAAGGAATATGAAGTAATTTGATGCCTGCTGCTTGAGTAATCATTTCCATAGGAAGGTGGATGTTACTGTAGTTTCCTGAGGATGAGTAGGGAACTTTATCTGGATTTTTTTTGGCATAGGCCACGAATTCTTCAAAGGTCTTCCAAGGTGCATCAGCTTTGACGACTAACAAAACAGGATCAGCAGATAACAGCGCTAATGGGGTAAATTGTGACCGATCAAAAGAGGGTGTTTTACCAAACAAACGATCAGATTCTGGAACTGATAAAAGCGCTGGAGCAGTAACTAATAGAGTATAGCCATCAGGGGTTGCATTAGCGACGGCTTGAATGCCAATTGCGCCACCGGCACCTGGTTTCGTATTAACAACGACTGCTTGATTCCACACTTTAAAGAGTGATTGTGCAATTGATCTTGCTGCTTGATCAACAGCTCCACCAGGAGGGTAAGGGGAAACTAAATTGATTAATCTATTCGGGAAGTCTGATTGGGCAAATGACGTACCGTACATAACAGCTAATAAACAAAACATCACCGCTTGTACAATTTTTAATTGTTTTATATATTTCATGAGGCCTCCTTTTTTATAGCATCAGCATAACTCTAATATATAAAGATGACTAATTTTAACTCTACGCATCAGGGTAAATACTATTATTAATAAGTAGTTACAGACTACTCCCCATAGCTAAAGCGAGGGGGCTTTACGGTGCTTTTGGCAACTAAGCAGTATTTAGTGCCATACTATAAAAAATATAACAGGAGGAGATATGGAAAGCACAGATGATCAACGTCGTCAGTTTCTGAATTGGTTAGCAGCTAGCCCCTTATTGGCTCTCCCTTTAGGTCATGAGGTCTTCGCTGAGGATCCCAAGGAGGCCTTAAAGAATTTTACAAAGCGTCCTGATCCGATGGTCTGGCCCTCCACTCTTCCAATTGATCTTATTAAAAATCCCAAAGAGGCGGTCAATGTTTTTGATTTTGAGCCAGTCGCTTTTGCTAGGGTCCCTCCAGCACATTTTGGATATATGGCGTCTGGCATTGATGATGAAGTCACTTTAAGGGCCAACCGTGCCGCATTTTTAAAATATCAATTACGTCCACGAAGATTACGTGATGTAAGCAAAATTGATATGTCGGTTAATTTGTTTGGTACAAAATGGAAAACACCGATCATCATGGCACCAACTGGTGGGAATAAAGCCTATGATCCTGAGGGTGAAATTGCTGTTGCTAGAGCCGCGAAAGCTGGGGGCTTTTTAAATATCTTATCGAACGCTGGTGCTTCTACAATTGAAGATGTGATTGCTGCTCGCCAAGGTGAGGTATGGTTCCAGTTATATGCGACTTCAAGTGTTGAGGTTGCTAAACAAGTCATTCGACGTGTAGAGCGGGCTGGCGCACCAGTATTAGAAATTACTATTGACCGAAATGGTGGCAGAAATCAAGAGACGTTTGCGCGTCTGAGAAAGTTAGATCCAAGAAACTGTGTTGGATGCCATACCGAGGGGATTGGCAGTCCTAAGGAGAGGCCTAATTACGACGGCATCGATATGACCAACGTCAAAAGTATGCAATCTTCCAATATGACTTGGGATTTTATTCGCCAGGTACGTGACACGACCAAGATGAAAATTATTTTAAAGGGTATTGTGACGCAAGAAGATGCTCAGTTATGTCTCAAATATGGAGTTGATGGTATACATGTCTCTAATCATGGGGGGCGAAGTGAAGATGGCGGCCGTGGTGCTATAGAGTGTTTGCCAGAGGTGGTCCAGGTGGCTCGCGGTAAGGTACCTATTTTATTTGATAGTGGTGTGCGTCGCGGTAGTGATATATTCAAAGCGATGGCTTTAGGTGCATCAGCTGTCTGTGTTGGCCGTCCTTATTTATGGGGTTTAGGTGCATTTGGGCAACCTGGTGTTGAGCGGGTATTGGAGATATTACAAACTGAATTTGCAGGTATCATGCAACAGATGGGGGCGGTAAATATTGCAGCTATTGAATCCTCAATGGTGATGAGAGACAGTTAAGCGCATCCTTGATGAAGTTTTATAACCTTTTAATATAAAGATAGAAAGTAGAGACATGACACATCCAGTACTGAAATTTGAAGAAATGCGCCGCGAGGCTATGAATAACACTGACCTAGTTATATTGAAGCAGTTATGTGACCCAAAGATGATTTATCGTCACAGCACAGGTGCAATTGATAATCTAACGGAGTATTTACAAAAATTAGAGACTAAGCAAGTCAAATACTCGAATGTTGAATTTAAAGACATGACTGTTATTTCTCCAGCCTTGGGCGATCATAAAATTGTGCTTGTAATGGGTCATATGTTTGCTGATGTGACTAAACCAACAGAAAATATTAAAATTAGCAGTCATTTTCAGACGACTTGGACCCAGATTGGTAATGAATGGAAGTTACTTGCCGTTCATAGTGCATCGATGGGGCATTAACATTGCCAGCTTGCCATAAAAACGCCCCTAAGGCATTACTTTTGGGGGCGTATTTTATATTGCCACAAAAATACAATAAGTACGATGCTTAAGAAAGTTCCTGAAGGAATTTCTTTAAAGAAACGTTGCGCATTATTGGCAACTGCGGAAATGAATGAACCACCATCATTTCCCAACAAAATATTTAAGGTGATACAGAGTATTGCGGTAAGGAGCGTTAATTCAACTGCGCGCCATCCCATTTTAAGTAATTGATCAATCATAGTAGCCTTATCGACTGGGGCGAGAAGGATCTCGCCCCATATTTGAATCAATTAAAGATCAGCTTAAGACATTGTTCTTTTTGAGAATAATGAAACGATAATTCCAAGAACAATTAAACCCACTAATCCGTTAGATCCTAGATCTTTGACTAGAGCTACAAGGTTACCTACGACTCCACCAAAGAAGGGAAGGGTCCCTCCAACAAGAATGGAGGCAAGGATTGCCAAAGACATTAACATCAGTCCCAAATCGATGATTGCACCAACCCAATTTTTTGTATCGGAAATAAGTTTCATTTTTATCCTCTTCTGTATTGTTTAATAATTATTATGACTAAATACACCCCTTGGGGAAAGAAATCTAAGCGCGGAGAATTTGCAAAGATGAATCATTTAAAACCCTAAAAATAATCAAGTCAAGAATTTATTTCTAATTTTTAGTAATATTCTATTTTTAGGGTATTTACGTATATATTGTCAATTAAATGAGAGGAGAATAGATATTCCCCCTAAGACTTTTGTAGCAGACGACTCAGGTCTCGTATATCCTGAACAGCCTCGATATGTAATACCGTATGGATTAGTTGTTCAGACACCGATTTTCCAAATACAGGCTCGATAAGGTCCTTTGCTTTGTTCATCACTTCTTGCTGACTCATTGGATTACGCGGTGTGCCGCGGACGGCTTGCACACGCTCACTAAATCGTGAACCATCCTTCAGGATTACTTCAACAATCGCTACTCGCACCGGCATAAATTCTTTTAGACTTGGATCGGGTATGAGATCTACTTTTGCACGTTGTGCCAATATCTGTGAATCTTGCATCCTCTTTGTATTATGAGCCGCTTTAAATGATGCCGTTTTGTCTATCAACATCACCGCCATCATATATTGCAAGCAGATATCTGGAATATCACGGTTATTCACGACTTTCGCAGTTGCGGGCTCAAGACGGACGATGACTTTATCTAATTGTTCAAGATTAAATGGATACTTTTTTTGAATCAGTTCTAGAGCATCTAAAGGACCTTGTATTGGTGAGCCAACGGACCATTTTTTAATATCTGTAAGCGTAATTTCAAACCGTTTACCAAGACCATCAATCAGTAGACTTCGATCCGCATTGGGAGCATAAGCATCAAAGAAGTTATCGGCACCTGTAAAAATATCATTAATCCCATTCCAGCCATTTTCAACGAGCAGGGCCTGTAGTACCCCCTAAAAAGTAAACTATTTAGAAGTTGAATTTTCTGTTATTTGTGGCATATTAATAACAGGAGGTTGTATGAAGAAATCAAGGTTTAGCGAAAGCCAAATAGTTAGTATTTTGAAAGAGTCTGAAGGCGG
>CAIPQU010000148.1 GCA_903867305.1 uncultured beta proteobacterium | reverse complement strand
AGGTGGCTATCTCGGCTATTTGTTGCGCGTGCCTCCATCAGCTCTTCTGGAGCAGTTGCAGGCACAGGACTCTGCTCAACTTCTGGTTGCATTATCTGCACAATCTGGGTAACTTCTGGCGAAATGACCCAGCCGGGAGGCTCGGGCTTCAATCCCATGGCTGTGCTCACGCTATTGTCTAGGGCCTCCACATTTTTTTGCTCTTGGTTAGGGAGCAACAAAGAGGAGTCATGCCCAATAGGCTCTTCCACCCTTGCTGTCGATGAACTGGCGGTACTGAAGGGAAATGCAATAAAGAAAGGCTCTTCAGACGCATTCGTAAGATCAGGTGGGGGAGGCTCTAACTCCGTTGGAGTATTGGGTGGTTGGTGGACTTCTTGGAACATCGAATCGAGTTGATTGATGGTTGCCTCGAGTGAGTCCAACAAATGATTGGGTTCAAACGGGTTGGGGGTCAGTGCAGAAGGGGTTGTACCGAGCGATTCCACTGGAGCCTGCGGCTCTTCTTGAGGTGCATCGGCGAAAGACCTGGCATCCTCAATTTGCTCAGATTGATCAATCATCTCTTGAACCGAAGGATACGAACTTTTAGCCGATAGAATGAATGGTATTTCGGAACGACTCTGTTGTGTAAAATCCACCCGAGATGGTAATTCGGATTCTGCCTGACTTGCTGGCGGCGCCTGCAATGCTGGCACAACGATGTCGACATACTGTTCAGTAACGGAGGTGGCTTGGATCTGATGTAATTTTTGAAAAAAAAGCAGGGTATTATTGGCCAAATCCATAGGTAATCCATCACTATGATCACCATCTTCATCTCGCAAACCGAGTCGCACCAGGGCTTGAAACTCGGCTAAGAGTGGCAAGCCCAGCTTACCCAGAGCGGGTACTTGAAAAATAGTTGCTAGTTCGTTGGCCGCTAAACTTAAATCAGTAAATGCCAATCCATCGAGTGCATTACTCATATCGTAACAATAAGGAACGATATTTTTTGTTGTTTTAGGTTTTTTTGCCAAGGCAAGCTCAAGTGCCTCCATGGCTCTTTCAAGATCAATCCGAAATAAAGAGGTATTTTCAGACGGCTTGTCAGACATATTTCCCCACCAATTCATTGAGCGTCATGATGGTCTGATTGAGTTCTGTTAAGTCGTTTTGCCACAACTTCACTTCTTTCAGCACAAGACTGACATCTAGGTCAATGAGGTCCATGCCTGCCTGATCACTGGTCTGTCTCTTCGGTAAAGCTTTTTCATTAATTTGGTCAACGAGTGCTTTGATGGCGACAAAAGCTATTTCCGTCTTCTCCACTAACGTATTCATCTCTTCGGTCTCATCAGCCAGTTGACGTGTAGAGTGATTTTCTAAAATAGACATAAATAGTCGGATACCAATTTGCTTCAACGAGATAATCGCAGCATCAATCTCTTCGAGAGGCTCCCGAACATCCAAGTGAACGTATAAGGAAGTACTTGGGCTTGCCATGTTGACGGTTCTTAGATCGTTGACTTTACTCATGAGCTCTTGGGTATAACTCATGATTTTTTCACTAGATTTATAGGACTGAATAAATTTTTTCTCTAAGACTTGAATCTTTTCATTCAATTCAGGCACTAATTCACTTTGCTTAACTTCTCTTGGCATCTGTAAGTAGGGCGTTCTTTTTTCAAGATCATCTTGGATCGACACGCTGACCGGTTGAATGGCGTTTTCCATTTCCACTACAGCGGTTGACGACTTAAATAAGGCTACAGTCACTAGCAATAAGGAGATCGCCTCCAGCAATATAGGCATCCAGCTGAAAAGCGGGGACGACAAGAGCCCCGCATAAGATGTCGAATTCTTTTCAATACGGGCAGCATCAGCGATCTTTTCCGTATTCTTGAGCTGCAAGCGCAAAAACTCAAATTGATCTTTGAGTGAGGCCAGACTCGTTTTAGATTCCTCAGCCCGAACCTGCCAGGTAATTTGGCGAATCTTACCCAGCACTTCAATGACTGCAGGCGGTTGTCCTGAAACCGTATCTTCCAAAGCACTAATTTGTTCTAGGGTCTGGCTCAGTGCTTGAATCACACCGGCACTCGCTGAAAGATCAAGAATGTTTTTTTGCCAAGCTAAATTCGCTTTTTGAAACTCATCAAAACTGATCGCAAGCGTGCGCAGCGGTGACTCTACGGGAATCCTCTTAATATCCAGCAAGGCATTCGGTGCCGTCATAATCGCAGCCGTACTTGCCTGTGCTACCGCATTCGCGATGGGCTTGTCCAAGTTGGACAGCGTCGTCAACGATGTCTGTATTCTCCTTGCGAGCAACAGAAGATCTTCTTGATTTTTTAGTGGCATCGGGCTGGCTACTAATGGTTGCTCTACTTCTTGAGAGGTACTTTCTAAGGCCTCATCAAGCTGCGCTTTCCATTTATTCATATTGGGGAAAACCTGATTGGAATAACTCTTCGGGGTCGCTAGTTCATTGGATACGAGGGTCAACACGTTCGCGATCTTTTGATAATCTACCCCTGCGCTATTTTGAGTTTTTACACTTTGATCCCCGGGCGCTTTAGGGTCAAGAGCCAGCTTGGTTTTGACAATAGAAGACGGATCCGGATTTTCTGAAGCGGTCTTCAATGCTTCACTGTCAGCGAGGATTTTTTTAAGGAGATTGAATTGCTCTTGGAAGATCAGCACATCTTTGCTAATTATCGCCGCCTTACCTGACCATGGCGTCTGACGCAAATTCTCTAGCACGTCTTTCGTTTGTGCGTTAAATGTGCCCGATTTTCCCTCTAAGATGTCCATTTGTTCAACACCCAAGGCCAGTGATTGTTGCAGATTCGCCAAGGACTCCTTATCCAAGACATTTTTTTGAACCGCATCAATGTTTTTGGCGTAAGCCTGCATCGCTTCTGCCATTTTGCGCAGAATCGAATCTTTCTGAATCCTCTGTAAATCCAAAAATGAATTCGTCGCAGTAAATGAATTCGACGAGGGTGTCAAAGAACCAAGGTTTTGCAAACTGCTACTCGTATCGGAGATTTTCTTGAGCGCTTGATTAATGACCATAGCAAGCATCAAGACATCCGTTTGATTCTTGATGCTACGAATCTCTTTCACACTATCTAAATTATAAGACTTTAATGTCTCGCTCAAACCTGCACTCGATTGATCTAGTGACTTAAAAAGGGCCGCATTCAGCGGTCGCTTGCCGGATAAGGTGCCTTGTAAACTACTCACGATGACCACAACTTTAGCTGCATCAGCCCCCTTTTGATCTGGCAGTGCTTTGAGCTCCGCTTTTTCTTGTGGTGAACTAGTCGGTTTTTTTTCTTCCATCTGCGCCGCTGGTGAGGCGATCTTTTTTCCTGTGGTTAGAAAAACGTGGAGGACGAAAGCCAATAAACCAATTACTAGGGCCCCAATCAATAATTGCTTGATCGACAACTTCATAAATGCTCCTCTACGTTGAGTCCATGATGCGAATCGAATCCATTGCTTCATCACGCTTGCTCTTGCAATTTTAAGCATTGATAAGAAATTCCAGCGTAGTCAAGCGTATTGACTTCGTTGGTAGGGTCGTCTTGTTTACATTCAAAAGGGGGGGTTACACGATGCACCCGAAACCCAAAGCCTTTTTGAGCACTCGGATGATCTGTGGATACTTTTTTCAACACAATCACCCAAGATGCTTCCTTGTCTTGGCTGGTTGGCTTCTGGACTTCCCCAAGAGAATTCCCTTGAATACGGAACAATTTTTCAGCCTGTCTTAGGTAGTAGGGTTGCCCTTCAAAAACAATTAATTCATCCACATTTAATACTGCGGAGGGGGAGGCGTGCCGTGCATGATGAAACACCTGAAACACCAACTTCGCTGGAAGGACATAATGCTCATTGGCCAATTCAAAACCAATATAAAAAGAGTCTTGAAGTGCCATGGTTCAATTATTTTTTAGAAAAGAAGACAAAATACATCACCGCACAAATTGAAACTATCGCTGCAGCGGCTAGCGCCGTCAGAGCATCACCTAAAGAGCTTAAGGTGGCCATAATATGGCTCTCTTTCTCTCTTCGCTGATTATAAAACCGATCAATAATCTCCATGAATTTTTGGTGTTGCCAATCTAAAAATGCAGGAGTCTTTAATTTAGCAATAGGATAATTAGATGGTGTACTCGTCGTGGTTAAAATCTGACTCTCATTGCTAATTTTTTGGGTCATTCTCATGAGGTTATTCGCAAAGAGCTTTTGTCGGTCTAAGGGAATGGTACTGAGAAAGCTCTCTTTATATTCCGTAGATAATTTCTTCACATCTTCCTGAGTAACGTACCCTATGCCATTAGGCAAGACAAAGCTAATGCCGACATTATTCGAGCTTAAAGGAAGATTAGTATTCGATATGAGTTTAATCGAGCTGACTTTACCTTTCCGGTCAATATCTAAAGAAAGTTCCATGCTAGGCTTATCGGTAGTTGCTAAATAATACCCATAAACAGATTCAATGGGCGCCCCATTGATTTTCAATATCATGTCACCAATCTGCACGCCAGCATCTTCCGCTGCGGAAGATCGTTGAATATTTGAAATCACAGGCCGAATGGACATGAGCGTCTTTTGCGATTTTCTATTCTCGAACTTTGCTAAAAACTCGAAGGCTTTATCAATTGCCATGTCTTTCTCTACTTCAAAAGTTTTTTTCGAATCAGCATTGGCTGCCTCTTCTTTGTCACTCAGAACTTGCTCGTTAGATGCAAGGTTTGTCCCCTTTTCATCTAAATTGACACTCGGCAAATAATCCTCCAACTTCGGCGCAATGAGTTCTACCTTGTTATATTCTGCTACAGCATTGACTAAACGAAAACTTGAGGACAATAAAAATAACAGAGCGATCATCAGGAAAAAGCCTGCCAGTAGCATCAATTTAAAAGAAATAGATGTTTTTAACCTACTCATCCAATCTAAGGGTTGGGATGTTGGCTCGACGTCATTGGTGACTGAAGACTCTATTTTTGCTGAAACTTTTTTCAGGATTTCTTCGATTTTACTCATTCCAGGTACACTAAGCGCCATATTTTTCCTTTAACTTCGCACTACAGCTAGTTGATCACCCACTAGGATTTCTTTTTAAAAGAGGATTGAAATTTAAATTTACTTTTTAATTGCTCTACTTCATGGTGACCGGCTATTAAACTCAATTCAGATTGGCGACGGTCCATTAATAAACGACATGCAATCATGTCGTCAATCCATTCGCCGTTACTCATTTCCATCACAGCGTTTTCAGTAGCAACTCGACCCAAACTCTGATCCGGCTTTACACGCGCTACCATCAGCTTTGCATGATTTGAATCCAATAAGGAGAGCTCCACAAAATGAATCCTAGCATAATGGTGGAGAATTGCCTCTAAGCGATAAACATGCCGTAGTAATACAAAGGTAATCGACAGACCATTTTTACCAATAATAGGAACCACCTCTAAATCCGAAATACCTACTTTGCGATGCCATTCCATATCGACTTGTTGGGCCTCTTGATTCTTTTTTGGAAAAGCTTTCATCTCCGAATAGATCTGAAATAAAGTTTGAGGAAATTTTTTCTCCAAGGCGATATTTTTTAAGGCCTGAACGGCCAGGGTGACACTTTCCCTCTCTTGATCCAAGTCTTTCTTCAGGTTGTCAATATCCTCTTGCAAAAGACCCTCTAATTTTTCAGCTTTATTCAGCGTATGACTTAAAACAGGATCTTTGCGCACAAACTCCTGTTCAGGATTAATGGTTTTCTGAGGCTTTTTCCATCTAGGGATACGGAAAGTCTGCCAAACAAGCGCTGCAAAAAAAAAGGCGAGCAAAATACAGCATCCGACGAGGATCATTTGACCGAAAGTTAAACTCGCCAATTGTGACAAAAGATGACTCATATTAATTTCATTTTAATGATTGATTTTAATATGAAATTCTCCTTTTTAGATGGAATTTTGGCATTTCAGCCCATTTTGTGGCATGCAGTAGGTACATTACCAAATCCAATAATTAAAACCCACTGCAAGAGAGCCATCATTTTTAAGCGAACTTAATGGGTCGCCAGCAAAACCTTAGGAATACTGCCCCTTCCACCATGCCAAATCTAGATACCACTTTTTCATATTCGACATGGCTCTAGCTTTAACGATGGTGTCGACCATATTTTCAAAATCTTTGATTGTTTGAGGTTTTGGTT
>CAIPQU010000147.1 GCA_903867305.1 uncultured beta proteobacterium | reverse complement strand
GGCCTCCCATAAAAGGACTGGTATAAAAGGCTTTTTCTGAAGAAGTGAAGCATTAGAAGTGATCCTACATAGCAAATTGCCGGTATTGGTGATGAATACATAATTGATGTAAGTTTTTTATCCGGGGTAGCTATATCGATATTCCAGATAGATTTTTGCGGTTGAAGATACAACTAATGACTCCATTCATCAGTTGTATCTTCAATTGATCAAAGTTTTAATAGCGTCTAATTTTAGATTCTCAATTGACAATGGATAGCCAATTAAACTAAGCTCTAAATACATAAATTGAGTGTATCAATGTTTATTTGGAGATCAAATTGTTGAAGAGATATCTAAGCCTTTTACTATTATTTTTTTCTTTCTATGGTGATGCCCAACAATTATCAGGCATTTCTTCTCGATCTGAGATCTATTCAATTCCAACTCTTAATATTACTGATCAGCAATTTTTGACGGGTGATAAAAATGGCAAAGAGCTTACTGTTGGAGGTGTTTTGCGCTTTCCCCCAAAACCAATCAGTCAAAAATTACCCGTCATTATTTTGGTCCACGGCTCTAGCGGAATGGGCTCGAATATTGATTATTGGTCAAATCATTTTTTGGCTGAAGGTTATGCAACATTTAGTTTTGATGGCTTTACTGGTAGAGGTCTTAGAGTCGTTGGTCCCAATCAAGCTCTTCTCGGGCGATTAAATTTCATACTGGATAGTTATAAAGTTTTAGAGATCTTAGCTAAGGATCCTCGTCTTGATTCAAACAAGATCATCATGATGGGGTTTTCCAGAGGAGGGCAAGCCACTTTATACGCTAGCTTATCAAGATTTAATGATCTTTGGAATAAGAGTGGTACAGTTTTTGCCGCACATATCCCTTTTTATGCGGATTGCACAACTAGGTATATCAGTGATGAACTCACCACAGGAAAACCCATTCAATTACATCATGGCCAACCAGATGACTACAATCCTTTGAGTAATTGTCGAATCTATGTTGATCGTTTAAAGCAGGCAAATCAGAACGTCGAGCTCTTTGAATATGAAAACGCGCCTCATTCTTTTGATTCACCATTAGGCTCTATTCCACCAAGTATTTCTAAAGACGCTCAGACTGTAAGATCATGCAAAATCGAAGAAAAAAAAGAGGGTGAATTAATCAATTTACAAACTAATCAATATTTTCGGTATTCGGATGCTTGTGTTGAGTTCAATCCACACGTTGGAAGAGATGATGGCGCCACACAAAAAGCAACGATAGAAATAGATAAATTCTTAAATAGAATTTTCAAATAGTATAAATACTCTGTTTTAAATTCTTTGATCAATTCTATACAATAAAAATTCACTAATTTTTCAGAAAGCTAACGAGATAGGGGAGGCTGTAACGGGGATCCTCTTCTTGTGGCAGGTGACCTAATTTTGTCAGAGTTTGAAGTTTGGCTTGTGGAATAAGAGCCAAATAATCTTGCGCATTTTTAATCGGAATCATGGCGTCCTTTTCTCCCCACAATAATAATATTGGGCAACGAATGTCTTTTAAAAATAAAGCAGGATCTTGTAAAACGGTTTGGCGCATCCGATCTAACATTGCCTGTCGATTTCCAGGATATAAAGCTAATTCATAATATCTTTCAAATAACTGGTCTGATAAAACGCTCTTGTTTGTGTAGGCCATTTCTAAATTTTGCTTAAATAAAAACTGCGGAAAAATAAAATTGATCGAATCTAAATAAGCTGGTATTTCAGGCTTGGTATTGTAGTTAAGTCCAGGGCTTTCAAAGCCATCTGGTGAAATAAGAACAAGTTTTTCTACACGATCAGGATTTTTTGCAGCAAAATACCAAGCAATTCTTCCGCCAATCGAGTTCCCAATGATATCGGCTTTTTTTACATGGAGCGTATCCATGAGTTTGAGTAGGAGTTGATTGGTGCGATCATCGGAGTAGTCTACCTTTGTATCAGGGCCAGTGAGCCCAAATCCTGGCAAATCAAAACGGATGACTCGAAACTCTTGTTCAAGACCGCGTGACCAATCTTCCCAAGTATGTAAGCTTGCCCCAAATCCATGAATAAAAATAATGGTGGGGCCATTTGGATTGCCAGTATCTCTTAGATGGATACGTGCGCCATCAATATTTAAAAATTGACTAGATTCTTGCCCATATTTATCTTCTAGATACGATTTTTTTAAGTCGGGGCGCCATAATAGGACAAGAGTAATACCAAGCGTTAAGAGTATCGCGAGAAATGAATATCGAAATATTTTTTTCATTGATGAATTTATGGGTTATAACCATACATTGTAAAAGATAAATAGTGACTCAATAGGCAACATGAAAATATTCCTTACAGGTGTTACAGGGTTTGTAGGATCTCATTTGTTAGATGATTTAATCGAACATGGCCATGACGTCATCTGTCATCTGCGGCCATCAAATATGGCGAATAATTCTAAAGATCACGTTTCCACTTCTCAGGTGAATCTAATGGATATTGATGCTATTCAGAAAGAATTAACCGATATTGATGTTGTCATACATTGCGCGGCCTATGTCAGTACTTGGGGTCATGAAGATGATTTTCAACAAACGAATATCCTGATGACAAAAAAACTTCTGAGCGCTGCAAAGCATGCAGGCGTGAAAAAGTTTATTTACATGAGTTGTGCTTTTGTTGTAATGGATCAGCTACGAGCCATGATGGATTTAAAAGAATCTTCAAAGCTCACAGATCGGCAGGAGTTGCCTTATTCGAGATCCAAAGCAATGGCAGAGACATTTGTTCTTGAAGCCGGTGGTGAAGAATTTAGAACCATTGCCTTGCGCCCAGCGTTTTTGTGGGGAAGGGGCGATATTATTGATCGTCAAATTGGCGAATCGGCTCGGCGAGGTAAGTTTGGGTGGATTAATCAAGGCGAATATCTTTACTCCACCTGCTATATCAAAAATTTACAATATGCGGTTCGCCTAGCTTTGCAAACCGATTTATTTGGGCAGGCTTTTTTTATTTCAGATGGAGCTCCTATAAGTTATCGATCTTTCATGACTCGTCGATTAAGTATTGGTGGCTTTCCGGTGCCTTCATTTTCTATAGGAATATATTTGGCTTGGGCTTTGGCGAGGTTTACTGAAAATGGTTGGAAATATTTACCTTTGAGTGGGTTGCCACCTTTAACGAGAGAGATGGTTCGATTAACAGGAAATTCATTTACGCTCTCGATTGAAAAAGCGTCAAAACTTTTAGGATATCAACCGACTTATTCCGTAGAGCAGGCATTAGAAAACTTGAGTACTCAATATATTCATCATTAAACCTTGACCATTTAAAAATCCAATTTTGATGAAGCTATATTTGTTTTCTGACAAAGTTATCTACCTTTGATTTGACCCATTTAGGGTCGAATAACTCGATAAAATCATACATATGACTTCTCAAGTAACTCGACTTATTCATTAAAATATTCGTTGATGAAATAGCAAACAAATGGTCTACAGAGCGTATTTTTAAGTTCTTATCGAGATTTTTTTCAAACGCCATTTCCTGAATAATTGCGATCCCAAGCCCTGTATTGACATAAGACTTAATCACCTCTGCATCTGTCGCCGTCAAGACAATATTTGGCGTCATGTCATGTTCCTGAAAGGTCTGAACAATCACCGATCCTGAGCTGAGACTACTATCGTAAATAATCAAAGGATGGCTCGCTATATCTGCTAAGGTCAGTTCCTTTTTGGATAGAATTGGGTGATTTTTGGGTGCAATCAGACAGCGATGAATGGGGTACGTTTTCAGATAAATTAATTTGCTATTGAATTGATTATTTTTAGTACAAATTCCGACATCACATTTACCTGAGATGAGTTGATCTTCTATTTGAGTGGGACTACCTTGAAAAATATTCAATTGAATTTCAGGATATTTTTTCGTCAATTGATTGATTACTTTTAAGAGTGAGTAGCGCGCATGTAATTGGGTTGTGCCAATCGACAAAGCACCTTTTTTCTTATTAATAAATTCATGCGTGATGGCATGAATTTGTTTTGTATTTAATAGAATTTCTTGGGCTTTTTTGAGAACTTCTACCCCAACATTGGTAAGACCTAAGATTTTATTGCCAGAGCGATTTAACAGCTCAACACCTAATTCTGATTCAAGAATTTGCAATTGTTTACTGATACCAGGTTGAGAGGTATGCACAGATAAAGCGGTCGCGGTCATATTAAAACCATGATCCGCAAGTTCACAAAGATACTTTAGTTGTTGAATTTTCATAAAGAGGTGGAATAAAAATAAAATTTACTATAACTTTTTGGAATAGTTAAGTCAAATATATTATTTTATTATTCTGGTCAAAACCAATAGACTAGCAAAGTTCAATTTCTCTTATGAAAGATAGTTATGATTCAAGTTTCAGAAAACACTATTACCATTACTCCCCTGAATGCACCGATTGGCGCAGAAATAACTGGCGTTGATTTATCTCAGGAGCAAAGCCCTAAAGTCATGAAAATGATCGATGACGCTTATAACAAATACAATTTACTCTTGTTTAGAAATCAGCAATTAACACCTGATCAACATATCCGTTTTGGAGCTTCTCTAGGACCTTTAGAGATTCATGTATTAAAAAGATATTTACTACAGAGTCATCCTGAGATTTTATTAATATCCAATATTTTGCGAGAAGATGGCGATTTTTTAGGCTTGCCAGACGCTGGTCAAACATGGCATACCGATACCTCTTATCGTCAAAAACCGAGTAGAGGATCTATTTTGTATGCTTTAGAAATACCGAGGGATGAGAATCAGCAAGCTTTAGGAGATACCCTATTTGCCAGCACTGCTGCAGCATACGATGACCTAACGAAAGAGTTAAAAGATTTCTTACATGGCAAGAAGGCAATACATCGTTATTCCCAACGTAAGAGACCCGTCGATAGTAAACGTGAGAAATTAACTAAAGAGCAGTTACAAGAAACTCCAGATATTGCACATCCGGCGGTGAGAACTCACCCTCATACTGGTCGCAAAGCTTTGTATTTGTTTGAGGGAGAATGTGTTGGCATTGAGGGAATGCCTGAAGAAGAGGGGGCGAAATTAATCTCCTATTTAACGCAGCACATTATTCGACCTAAATATATCTATCGTCACAAATGGAATGAGGGGGATGTCATCATGTGGGACAATGCCGCTTCTTTACATTTGGCTGTATGTGATTACAAGCTACCTCAAAGAAGACTATTGCACCGTGTGACGATTGAGGGAGGAGTGCCGTTTTGATTTTGAAAAACGCGGTCAAATCATTTTTAATCCTCCCACTATTTCTGATTACCCTAAGTTGTTTTTCGGCAGAACAGGACTATCCTAATCGTTCGATTCGATTAGTGATTCCATATCCACCGGGTGGAGGGATTGATCCGGCTGGTCGTATTATTGCGATTGCCTTGTCTCAGGAGTTGGGTCAGCCTGTTTTTGTCGAAAATATTAGTGGCGCCAGTGGGCAAATTGGAACAGCTACTGTGGCTAGAGCCAAGCCTGATGGATATACCTTTTTGTTTGGCTCTGTAGCGCCGAATGCGATTTTGCCTGCGGCTTATGAAAATCAATTGTTATATGACGCTAAAAAAAGTTTTATTCCCATCGCTAAAGTTGCAGAATCGAACTATGTTTTACTGGTCAATAAAACAATTCCTGTTTCTAATTTAGATGAATTAATAAAATATGCTCAATTGAATCCTGAAAAGGTTTCTTACTCTTCATCAGGTATGTTGAGTGGCCCTCATCTCGCTGGGGAGTTATTGGCCAAAATGGCTAAGGTTAATTTATTGCATGTCCCTTTTAAAGGTAATGGGCCATCTTTCACTGCTTTTTTAGGTGGTGAAGTCAATATGACATTTGATAGTGCTGGCGGTGTTATTGGCAAAAAGCAGGATGATAAATTTCGTGTGATCGCCATTACGGGCTCCCCGGAATTATCGGCCTTAGCAAATCTTCCAAACTTAAGCAAAATTTATCCAGGACATAATGTATTTCAATGGTATGGTTTATTTGCTGTGCAGAACGCACCGGAGGGTGTGATCAAAAAATTGAATATGACGATGGATCGTATTTTAAAGAATCCTGAGATGAGAAAAAAGATTAGCGATATGGGTTTGATTCCGGTAATGGAGTCTAACCCTATGACTTTTCAGGCTTTTGTTAATAGTGAAATTGATCGTTGGAAGCAGATTTTTTCTACTTATCATTTTGAGATACCTTCCTTAAAGTAGGAAAACCACTACCAGAGGTGCTTTTTTTAGTACGTTCTAAATGACGCCTTCCATCTCATCACGAAAAAATGATCGTCGTGAAGCTGGATCATTTGGTGCAGAGGTTTGCGACTTTTCAGGGGGGGGAATAATTAAAATCTAAGCGTTCGGGACAAAATACGCACTTCAAACTTTAGATTGAAGAGGTTTAACCATCTATTTTTGGCCATAGATACAACACATCTTCAAAAGCTAAATCTTTTTAAACAGTCACTTACATGTTAATTACACAGTAATCGATTAAAATATATATTGATTAAATCATAAAAAGAACGAATTAGCCCGTCTTTAAAGTATTGAAGAAGAAGCTAAAAAAAGACAGTTTTATATGCGCTTTATAAATCCAATGCTTTGACATGCACTAATGGTTGTACTTTATTAAAACTGGGAAAACCAATGAATTTCATACTTGAGAAAATCAAGCAATTTGCTAGTGTTCTTCTAAAGCTTTTAGCCACATTGTTTCATATCTTCAAAATTTTTTTAGAAAAAGTAATTGGTACGCTTTTGCGTAAAAAAGGTTTTACTCTCAGTTCCGTTAGTGTGGCATTTATTATCCTGCTGATATTGATTGGTATTTTTGTTGGTGTTCGTCAATATTCTACGCAATTAGGTGGTGGTAATAAGGGGCCTAGGATGCGTCCAGTATCGGTTGTTATTGATGCTGTTAAAAGTGGGGATATCACTGTCACTCAAACCAGTTTGGGTACGGTTATCCCAAGAAATATTATTAATATTCAAACGCAGGTTAGTGGGATTTTGACTCAGGTCTTCTTTAAAGAAGGTGACGACGTAAAAGCTGGTCAGCTTTTAGCGCAAATTGACTCTCGTTCTTTTGAGGCCTCTGTCAAACAGGCACAGGGTGCTTTGGATAGAGATACGATGCTTTTACAAAATACCCGTATCGATTTGAAACGTTATGAGACCTTATTTAAACAAGATTCCATATCGTCTCAGGTATTTGATACTCAAAAAGCATTAGTCAATCAATATGAAGGTGTCGTTCTGGCTGATCAAGGAACGCTAGAAGCTGCCAAAGTTCAATTAGGGTTTACAAAAATCATATCGCCAATTAATGGGCGTATTGGATTACGTTTAGTAGATCCAGGTAATTATGTGGCCGCAAATAGCAGTAATAATCTATTTGTAGTTACCCAAATTCGGCCCATTACTGCGGTCTTTACAATCCCCCAAGATTTACTGCCTACATATCAGAAGATTATTAAGGCGAGCAAAGAGAAAAAGTCTTTCAAAAATTATTCGGCATTTGCAAATATTCCTGAAGATGCAATTTTGGTAGAGGCTTGGGATAGTTCAAATAAAGTTTTTTTAGCAAAAGGACGATTAGATAGTATTGATAATGTTATCAATCTATCTACGGGTACCGTTAATCTGAAAGCGATTTTTGAGAATGAGGAAGGTAATCTTTTCCCGAACCAATTTGTCAATATGAAGACGATACTAGAAGTCAAAAAAGATGTGATGACGATGCCTACAAAGGCAGTTCAGATTGGTACGCCAGGAAATTTTGTCTATAAACTCAATGAGGATAATCAGTCTGTTTCGGTAGTTCCTGTCAAATTGGGTGCGCGGGATAAAGATATGATCATGATTGAGTCGGGTTTAAATCTGGGTGATAAGGTAGTGATTGATGGAACGGATAAACTGCGAGAAGGTGCAAAAGTGGTTATAGGCAAACCGACCCCTGGATCGCTAGCTGATAAGCGGACTGGCGGTAAAGGGGGCTCAGGTGCTTCAGGGCCTTCATCAAACCCTCCGTCGGGCAAGGAGACTAATCAGCCCCAATCTAGCGCCCCAACTGATGACGCCTCTCGACGAGAACAATGGAGAAACAAACAAAAAGATAAAAAAGAGGAATAATGAATCCCTCCCGACTTTTTATCTTAAGACCCATTGCCACTTCATTATTAATGGTGGCAATGCTGCTCACGGGGATTATTGCTTATCGACTTTTGCCAATATCATCTTTGCCCGAAGTTGATTACCCAACCATACAAGTAGTGACTTTATATCCTGGGGGGAGTCCTGATGTAATGACATCATCCATTACAGCTCCACTTGAACGCCAATTTGGACAAATGTCTGGTCTTAATCAAATGTCATCTGTGAGCTCTGGCGGTGCCTCGGTAATTATTTTGCAATTTAACTTAGAGTTAAGCCTTGATATTGCTGAACAAGAAGTGCAAGCCGCGATTAATGCGGCAAACTCATTATTACCCTCTGATTTACCTTCACCACCAATTTATAGCAAGGTAAACCCAGCAGATGCCCCAGTAGTAACCTTGGCAGTTACCTCTAAGACACTCGATTTAACAAAAGTTGAAGATTTAGTTGATACTCGTTTAGCGCAAAAATTATCACAGTTGCCTGGCGTTGGTTTAGTCAGTCTTTCCGGAGGGCACCGACCAGCGGTCAGGATTCAGGCGAATCCTAAAGCACTTGCTAGTCTTGGGATGAGCTTAGATGATGTTCGTACGGCGATTGCGAATGCGAATATCAATTCAGCTAAAGGAAGTTTTGATGGTCCTGAAGTGGCTTCAACCATTGATGTTAACGATCAACTGAAATCTGTGGCTGAATATAAAAATCAAATCATTGCCTATAAAAAGGGTTCACCTGTTCGCTTGTCCGATATCGCTACAGTCATTGATGGGCCAGAAAATATTCGATTAGGCGCTTGGGCCAATAGCGAGCCTGCGATTATTGTAAATATTCAGCGCCAACCTGGTGCCAATGTGATTGAGGTGGTGAATCGTATTAAGCAATTACTTCCGCAGTTATCCTCTAGTTTACCGAGTGCATTAGAAGTCAAGTTGTTGACTGATCGAACTACTACGATTCGCTCTTCGGTCAAAGATGTTCAGATCGAGCTCTTGTTATCTATTTTCTTAGTCGTGATGGTCATTTTTGTATTTTTAGGTAATTTACCAGCCACGATAATCCCTAGTATTGCTGTACCTTTATCTTTAGTTGGCACATTCGGAGTCATGCAACTTGTTGGATTTTCGCTGAATAACCTTTCGCTCATGGCACTGACCATTGCCACCGGATTTGTCGTCGATGATGCGATTGTAATGATTGAAAACATCACTCGTTATATTGAGCGGGGAGATACGCCATTGGAAGCGGCGCTTAAAGGATCCAAACAAATCGGGTTTACGATTATTTCTTTAACCGCCTCTTTGTTAGCTGTTCTGATTCCTTTATTATTTATGGGAGATGTCGTTGGGCGTTTGTTTAGGGAGTTCGCTATTACTTTGGCAGTATCGATTGTCATTTCGGCAGTCGTCTCTTTAACACTAACGCCAATGATGTGTTCTAAATTATTAAAACATGTTCAGGAAGAAAATCGGAGTGCCTTTTACAAGAAAAGTGAAGCTATCTTTAACGGCATTATTGCTCAATATGGGGTTTGGTTAAATTGGGTCTTGGATCGACAAAAACAAACCCTCAACGTAGCAATTGGTACTTTATTTCTCACGATATTTTTATACATCGTTATTCCTAAGGGATTTTTCCCAACCCAAGATACAGGAATGATTCAGGGGATTTCAGAGGCGCCTCAATCGATTTCTTATGCAGCGATGGCACAGCGACAACAAGCCCTTGCGGCAGCGATTTTAGAAGATCAAGATGTTGAAAGTATCTCCTCATTGATTGGTGTGGATGGTACAAACTCAACCTTGAACAATGGTCGAATGTTGATTAATCTGAAACCGCATGATCAGCGCGATGATATGAAAAATATCATGACCAGAATTCAGGAAAAAGCAAATCAAGTTCAAGGTATTCAGTTATATATGCAACCAGTTCAAGACTTAACGATTGAAGATCGTATTAGTCGCACGCAGTATCAGTTTACGGTTGAAACTTCCAATCCTGAGGAACTGAATATTTGGATCCCAAAATTAGTCGATGCCTTATCTCAACATCCTGCCCTAGCTGACGTGGCAAGCGATTTACAAAATCGTGGGCTACAAGCCTATCTAGAAATAGACCGTAATGCTGCTTCACGTCTTGGAGTCAGTGTTGCTGCCATTGATAATGCTTTATATAACGCTTATGGGCAGCGTTTAATTTCTACGATCTTTACACAGACAAATCAATATCGAGTAATTTTAGAGGCGAAGAAAAGCTCTGAGATCGGACCTAATGCAATTAATGATCTTTATGTTCCATCATCAAGCGGTCAACAAGTACCATTAAGATCAATTGTCAGCATTCAGGAGCGTTATGGTAACTTGACAATTAATCATCAAGGTCAATTTCCATCGACAACGATTTCCTTTAATGTCAGTAAAGGTTATGCCTTGGGTGAGGCGGTCAAAGCGATTCAACAAATGAAGGATGAGTTAAATTTACCAGCCAGTTTAGTTACCCGCTTTCAAGGTGCTGCTTTAGCTTTTAGTGCATCGCTCAACAACACCATCTTTCTCATTATTGCGGCAATTGTTACGATGTATATCGTCTTGGGTATTTTGTATGAAAGTTATATTCATCCGGTCACGATTCTTTCAACCCTTCCTTCAGCAGGCGTAGGGGCATTGTTAGCGTTACTGATTTCAGGTAATGATTTAGGTGTTATTGGCATTATTGGGATCATTTTGTTGATCGGTATTGTCAAGAAAAATGCCATTATGATGATTGATTTTGCTCTTGAGGCAGAGCGTGTTGAAAAGAAAAGTCCAAGAGATGCTATTTATGAAGCTTGTTTATTAAGATTACGTCCAATATTGATGACAACGATGGCGGCATTGTTAAGCGCATTGCCGTTGATGCTAGGTACTGGAGTAGGTTCAGAGTTACGACATCCCTTAGGCATCACGATGGTAGGGGGTTTGCTATTGAGTCAAGTTCTCACATTATTCACGACCCCCGTCATTTATTTAGCATTTGATCGTTTATCGAAACGATTTGATGGCAATCAAGATGATTTAAATCCAAGTGACTCTACGGTGATCAATGAAACATGAGTATTTCTAAACCGTTTATTGAAAGACCAATCGCCACCACACTAGTGACAATTGGCATCATGTTATCAGGTTTAATCGCATTTAAATCATTGCCTGTTGCACCACTTCCTCAAGTCGACTTTCCGACGATCCAGGTATCTGCTTCTTTGCCAGGGGCTAGCCCTGAAACGATGGCGGCAACGGTTGCTACTCCACTGGAGAGATCTCTTGGCAGAATTGCTGGGGTTACAGAAATTACTTCGACGAGTACCCTTGGACAAAGTAGTATTACCTTGCAATTTGACTTAAACCGCACCATTGATGGTGCGGCCAATGATGTCCAAGCAGCTATAAATGCCGCCCGTAGCATCTTACCGTCAGGCTTGCCGAGCAACCCAACGTATCGAAAAGTAAACCCCGCTGATGCACCTATTTTGCTCTTAAGTTTGACTTCAGAGACGATGGAGCGACCCGCCTTATATGATGCTGCCTCATCCATCTTGGCTCAAAAAATCTCTCAAATAAAAGGGATCGGAAGTGTGATTGTCGGAGGTAGTTCACTTCCTGCAGTCCGTGTTGAAGTCAATCCCTTATTGATGACGCAAAACCAAATTGGTTTGCAAGATGTAAGTACAGCAATTGCTACGGCCAATGCGAATCGTCCTAAAGGGGTCATTGAATCAGGTGATCAAAGTTGGCAAGTAATGGCCAATGATCAAGCAAAGACAGCGAAAGATTATTTACCACTGATCGTCACTTATCGTAATAATGCACCGATACGTTTATCAGATATTGCTGAAGTTGTCGATTCCGTTGAAAACCTGAGAAATGGTGGAATTGCCAATGGCAAAAGCGCAGTCATTTTAGTGATCTTTAGACAACCAGGCGCTAATATTATTGAGACGGTTGACCGGGTGAGGGCAGCCATACCCCAATTAAAAGCATCGATTCCTGCCGCGATTGATTTAAAGGTTCCGTTAGATCGGTCACCAACGATTCGCGCATCCCTCTTTGAGGTAGAGCGATCTTTAGTACTCTCCATTTGTTTGGTTATCATGGTGGTTTTTTTAACCCTTGGAAGCGCTAAATCAACCATCATTCCTAGTATTGCTGTTCCAGCATCATTAATTGGGACATTTGGCGTCATGTATTTGCTAAATTTTTCTTTAAACAATCTATCCTTAATGGCACTCACGATTGCTACTGGTTTTGTGGTTGATGATGCGATTGTGGTTTTGGAGGCGATTACTAAACGTATTGAAGCGGGTATGAAACCTTTTCAAGCAGCGCTAATTGGTGCAAAAGAAGTTGGTTTTACGGTTGTATCCATTAGTATTTCATTAATTGCTGTCTTTATTCCCATCCTTTTAATGGGTGGTATTGTTGGGCGTTTATTCCGAGAGTTTGCAGTGACCTTATCGGTGGCGATTCTCGTTTCCTTATTTATTTCGTTGACCACAACCCCCATGTTATGTGCCGTGTTGCTCAAGAACGGAGGAGATAAAACTACCAATAAATTTGCTGGGATGACGATTGGCTTATTGGGTCGGTTATCACAGTTTTATGCGAGTACTTTAAAAGGAGCCCTCAAGCATCGCCGTCTGACGATGCTTTTATTATTTGTGACGATCTGTTTGAATGTGTATTTATACGTGATTATTCCCAAGGGCTTTTTTCCACAACAGGATACAGGCAGAATCATTGGAAATATTCAAGGCGATCAATCGATTTCATTTCAAGCTATGCAGTTCAAGATGGCACAGTTTTCACAAATTGTTTCAAAGGATCCAGATGTTGAAAATGTGATTAGTTTTACTGGAGGCGGACAACGTAATTCCGGTAATGTCTTTATAACCTTAAAACCACTATCCGAAAGACAGTCCACGATGGAAGAGATTGTGGGTCGTTTACGAGGAAAATTAAATGCTGTTTCTGGAGCCACTTTATTTTTGAACCCCATCCAAGATATACGTATTGGAGGACGGCCAAGTAATGCCGCCTATCAGTTCACGCTGTTAGGAGATAATTTGGACGAATTAAGAACGTGGGGGCCTAAAATTCGTTTTGCCATGACAGATCTACCCGAGTTAATTGATGTGAATACCGACACTCAAGATAAGGGTTTACAAACATCACTGACGATTGACCGGGATGCGGCCGCTAAATTAGGACTAACCCCGAATTTAATTGACTCCACATTGGGGTATGCTTTTGGGCAAACTCAAGTATCGACGATATTCAATCCCCTGAATCAGTATCATGTTATTTTAGAAGTCGCCCCTCGGTTTTGGCAGAGCCCAGAAATATTAAATCAAATGTACTTTAGTACCAGCGTCCCTAATCCTGTAACCTTCGGAGTAGGCGCTGCGGCTTCATTATCTGCCGCATCAACACCAATTACCTTAAATACAGGAGGCGTTAATCCCAATGCTAGAGTGCCATTATCTGCTTTTGCTCAATTTAAAATGACCAATACTTCATTGGCAGTTAATCATCAAAGTCAATTTGCATCAACGACCATCTCATTTAATTTACCGCCTAATGTCTCATTAGGGCAGGCATCAGATGCTATCTATAAAATGATGGATCAGTTGAACGTACCTAATACTGTAAGAGGCAGCTTTCAGGGCTCAGCCAAAGCATTTCAAGATTCACTCAGTAGTCAGCCTTGGCTGATATTAGCTGCATTTATAACGGTGTATATTGTTTTAGGTATTTTGTATGAGAGTTTGATTCATCCGATTACTATTTTATCGACCCTGCCTTCCGCAGGTATTGGGGCATTACTAGCGTTGTTGTTATGTAATACAGAATTCAGCATTATTGCTTTAATCGGTATCATTCTCTTAATCGGTATTGTGAAGAAAAATGCCATCATGATGATTGATTATGCAATTACTGCTCAGCGTCAGGAGGGCTTAAGCCCCCAGGATGCAATTTATCAAGCATGTATATTACGATTTAGACCGATTATGATGACAACAATGGCAGCGATACTGGGAGCGGTACCTTTGGCGATTGGATTTGGAGATGGCGCTGAATTCAGAAGACCTTTGGGGATTTCGATTGTTGGTGGTTTATTACTAAGTCAGATTCTCACGCTTTACACCACACCTGTTGTTTATCTTTATATGGAACGTTTACGCCTTTGGAGACATAAGTGAGATTATCTTTTTACCGGATGAGCGTATTGGCGAGTATTTTTTCGATGTTGCTCATTTTAACTGCATGCATGGTGGGCCCAGACTATAAAAAACCGGATACCCAAAGTTCACCGATCTTTAAAGAAATTCAGGGGTGGAAGCAAGCCCAACCGAACGATCTAGAACCAAAAGGAAACTGGTGGGAAGCGTATCACGATCCTGTGCTGAATCAGCTCATGGAACAAGTCAATATCAATAATCAAAATATCGTTGTAGCAGAGGCTCAGTATCGACAAGCCTTAGCACTAATTCGGTCATCGCAAGCGCCATTATTTCCTAGTCTGAATGCTTCAGCAGGTCAACAAACTGGCACATCCATCAATAATTCGAGTATTAACACGGTTTATAGTGCTGGATTAGGGGCTAGTTGGGTACCTGATTTTTGGGGAGCTATTCGCAGAAATGTTGAGTCCTATCAAACGAATGCAGAATCCAGCGCTGCATTATTAGAGTCAGCATCGTTATCTGCCAAATCTACTTTGGCACAAACGTATTTTCAATTACGTATTGCCGACATGCAGCAACGTATGTACAACGACACCATTGTTGCTTATAAAAAATCTTTAGAGATTACCCAGAATCAATTTTCTGCTGGAATTGCCAGTATGTTGGATGTGAGTCAAGCACAGACTACCTTGCGGTCCACGGAGGCGCTTGCGATTGATGTTGGTGTGACAAGAGCGCAATTAGAGCATGCCATTGCAGTTCTCATTGGACAGGCTCCCGCTAATTTTCATTTAGTAGCTGAAGTGATTGGAACAGATCCTCAGACAGGTTTATTAGTCAGTCCAGCCTCCCAATTGTTGTCAAATTTACCAAATGTTCCAGTAGGTATTCCTGCTGAACTTCTAGAAAGAAGGCCGGATATTGCTAGCGCTGAACGATTAATGGCGGCAGCCAATGCCAGAATTGGCGTTGCAAAAGCAGCTTTTTTTCCAACGATTTCGATTTCAGCTACTGGTGGATATCAAAGTAACGTATTGCCTGGTTTACTCAATGCCCCTAATCAAGTTTGGTCTTTAGGGCCTGGAATATCTTTACCATTATTTGATGGGGGCGCTAGGTCAGCAAACCTTACTCAAGCTAGAGCCGCATATGATCAAAGCGTAGCTACTTATCGACAAACCGTATTATTAGCATTTCAAAATGTTGAAGATAATTTGGTAGCACTTCGCTTGCTTGAAAATGAAACGGCGTTACAGGAACAGGCAGTTATAGCAGCGAGAAATGCCACACGAATTGCATTGAATCAATACAAGGCAGGAATAGTGAATTATTTGACGGTAGTTACTACTCAAGTCACGCAATTAAATAATGAGCGCACGTATATGACTTTGCTGAATCGTCGATTGAGTGCGCATGTGGCATTAATTGCTGCTTTAGGTGGCGGATGGAATTTCTATACTGACTCGAAAATACAGCAAATCGAACCACTAAAAAAGTAAATATAGTTCCACCCCATAGGTATGCGGTGTTTTGTATTTAGCCTAAGACTGATGCGGCATGTGCCTTAAAATAAACAGCGAGCCCTGATAGGCTAAAAATGATTGCCCATATTTTTACCATGTGCTTAGCAAGGAACTTAATCGCTATATCTTCAAAAGATAGATAAGGCTTTTTGTTTTTTGCTGTCATCGGAATTTTCGATTTATCTTCTAAATTCAGTGACCAATCTTTCATACTCGTATTTAAAAATTCCTGATGTGAAGGCTCTGATGATGCGATGTTCAATTGTTGCTCTAGTTCTTTGACTCTTCCATTTGCAGCTTCTAATGCCATCTCTAATGTGATGGATCGATGGATTAAAAGATAGGTGGCATTTGGTTGGGTATCAATAGATTCTCTGATCAATTTGCTTGCTAGAGGATCGACAAATTTATATCTCGTTTGCGTTAAGGATCTTAAAAATCCCATGAGTTTAAAACTTTCATTATCTGTCATATTCGTCTCCAGTATTGTGCGTATTCGTTGAGCACTATTTAATAAAAAAATTTAATAAGTATGATGTCTTCATGTGGTTCTTTTAGATGAAACATCAAGGTCATTTTTGTATATTCTCAACAGGGTATTAAAGACAGGGTTTTCATCTTCAAAAAGTTATAATTGGTTTAGTCAATGGAATACCTACAATATAGTGATTTTATATATTTTTTAAAAGTTGGTGGATTCCCTAGATATACCCAAAATAGAATCTTTCTTTAATTTAGGGGGTTAAATGCAAGCGTACTTTTTTACATCCTTGGTCGTCTTATTCACTGTATTGCTCATGCTTGGTCTGATGATGAATGTAGGAAAGGCTTGAGCCAAATACAATATAAAGGCTCCAGCAACAACGGGGAATGAAATATTTGAAAGAGCCTTTCGAGTACAGCAAAACACAATTGAAAATGCGTTGATGTTTTTACCAGCACTGTGCTTGTATGCTTTGCTAATTGGGGATCAAGGTGCTGGGGTTTGTGGATTTTTTTGGTTAGTTGGTCGTCTTTGGTATGCTATTGCCTATCAACGTAATCCTGCCAAGAGAGGCCTCGGCTTTTTGATTTCTCTTCTCATGGTGTTTGGTTTATGTGATCGTCAGGACATACACAGGGTAATCTATACGAAGGATGGACTTTTAAGGGTAACTCTTTAACAATGAGATGATTCAAAAGCCATTTAAAAACAATTATATTGAGGGGAGATCATGTTAAAACTTTGTGGGTTTGCTGCAAGTAATTATTACAATAAAGTCAAAATTGCTTTGTTGGAAAAAGATGTTGCCTTTGAGGAAGAACTTGTTTGGGTTGGAGAAATTGATAAAAATTTCAGCCCCTTAGGAAAAGTCCCTTATTTAATGACAGAGTATGGCCCCATCTCAGAATCTAATGTTATTTTAGATTACATCGAAGAGGCTTTTCCGCATAAACCGCTTTTACCGCAAGATCCTTTTGCGCGAGCTAAGGTTCGTGAAATTGTGGTGCATTTTGAGTTGTATATCGAGCTGGTTGCAAGAATATTATTCCCTGAAGCGTTATTTGGTGGAAAAGTGTCCGATGAAACAAAAGAAAAAGCGAAAAAACAACTGGATCGTAATGTCATTGCTTTTTCTAAACTTGTGAAATTTGACCAACCTTATCTCGCTGGTATGGAAATGAGCTTTGCTGATTGTGCTGCTTTGGTTCATTTTCCCTTGATTAGTAATGTCACAAAAACGATCTATGGCAAGGACATCTTCTCTGACCTACCGATTAAAGACTATATGGCTCGAGTCGGTAATCGTCCCTATATGCAAAAAGTGAACGCTGATCGAAAAACAAATGCAGAATTTTTGATCGCGAGAGTGAAAAGTTCAAGGTAAGTAAACTTTACTATCAATGATAGATGACTTGATTTTCATGATGATTTCCTGTAATTTGATATGATAAATTATTTAGAAAACTGCTATTAATTCATTCAAAAAAGGGACCAGATGAGTAGTGATTCTGTTTACATTATTGCAAATATTACCATTGAAGATGCTTCAAAATATCGTCAATATGAAAAAGGATTTTTTCCCATTCTAAAAAGATTCGGTGGTGAATTTCTCACCTATGATGACGCCACTACACATTTAGAGGGAATTAACCCCAGACCTGGAAGAGTTGTTATTATAAAATTTCCTTCAGAAGCCCAAGCGGTGGCATGGTATTCGGATAAAGATTACCAACAGCTATCAGAGAACCGTCGTGCAGGTACCACCTTAGAGTTTTTAACTTTAGTACATGGTATTCCGCCACGCTAATCATCTAGCTAGTTGAGTAACAAAAAGTGAGCCATTCGTTTTATTCGGATCTGAAATCTCTTATCAGAGGATATCTATATCACTATCTTTATGAAGATTAATGTCTGAAAGATGTTCTATTATGGTTAAGCAATGAGCCTTTTTGCACCAATAATATGCATTGATATCTCAAGCTTTACGGAGCATCGGTTACATTAAAAATAGAGAGTCAACATGATTAATTTTATTTTGAGATTTTTTACTTCGATCTATTTTTTTGAATTGAGCCGTGCAACATCCATCTTTATATAAGAAAACAACCAAGCAACTTGCGAAAAAGATTAAGTTTCGCCGAGTTGAGCTTGCCATGTCACAGCAAGTCCTTGCAAATGAATCAAAGATTGATAGAACGTATGTTAGTCAGTTAGAGCGTGGTTTAGCAAACCCTTCTTTATCAGTTCTGATCGCACTTTCTATTTCTCTAAAGATTCCTCTCATATCTTTGTTGTTAAAAGACTAATTTTTTACTAGTTTCCTAAATTATCAGATAATCCTGTATAGGAGTACCAAGTCGATGATGATTCGGCTAGGTCAATCTTTACGGATGAGAAGTCATGATTGAACTTTCTGAAGAAGTAACTATCCCCGAAATCTTTTTTCAGGTTTCAAAGAAGTACGCTCGCTTTCCTTTATTCATCATTCCTGCAAATTCGGCAAGGGCCTATGCTAAGGAAGGTCTGGAGCTTAGCTATGATGATTGTGCTCAAAGTGTAAAAGAACTAATGCTGCGGTATCAACATGCAGGATATGGAGTAGGGCATCGAGTTGGATTGTTACTTGAGAATCGACCAGAACACTTCTTGCATAAATTAGCGATGAATGCTTTAGGAATTTGTTGTGTCCCATTAAATTCGGATCATCGAGCTGGAGAAATGGCTTATGTGATTAATCATGCGCAGTTGGATTTTGTGGTTGTTATTGATGAATTAGTATCGTTATTAAAAGATGCGATAGCCATTTCGCAGCATCAGTGTCCAATTGTCCATCTGCATTCAAGTAAGTTATTCCCAAACTCAAGAACTCCGTGTGAATCGACAACGCCTAACAGCGAGACTATCGCTAGTATTTTGTATACCTCTGGAACTACTGGTCAACCAAAAGGTTGTCTTTTATCGCACCGCTATGAACTTGCTGCGGGTGCATGGTACGTTAATCGTCAGGGTTTGGCGACCTTTGGTGAAGCTTGTGAGCGCATCTATAATCCCTTACCTGTTTTCCATGTGAATGCAGGAATCTTAACTTTTTATGGAGCAATGCTCAAAGGTAATTGTCAAATTCAGACGGATCGATTTCAAACTCTGCGATGGATTCAGGAAATCCATGATACAAAGGCGACCGTTGTTCATTATTTAGGTGTGGTGGTACCGATGTTATTAAATCAGCCTCAGCATGAATTAGAGAAAAAACATCAAGTACGTTTTGCTATTGGGGCTGGTGTTGACCCTCAAAGGCATCAAGAATTTGAAGATCGCTTTGGTTATCCCTTAATCGAAATCTGGGGAATGACTGAAATGGTGAGATTGATCTTTGATGCGGATCAACCCCGAAAAGTGGGAACGCGTTGTTTTGGAAGAACACAGCAAGGTCTAGACGTTCGAGTAGTCAATGATCACGGTGAAAAGGTGTCTGATGGTGCTCCTGGTGAGATGTTGATTCGGTATTCTGCCGAGAAACCACGCCAGGATTTTTTTAGTGGGTATTTAAAAGATCAAGAAGCGACAGAATATGCCTGGCGTGGAGGTTGGTTTCATACTGGTGACATCGTCACGCGCGACCCTGACGGTTTCTTACATTTTGTAGAACGCCGTAAAAACATCATTCGACGATCTGGAGAAAATATTGCTGCTGCAGAAGTTGAAGCCGTTCTTCAAACTCACCCAGCTGTACTTCAAGCTGCAGTATTGTCTGTGCAAGATGAATTACGTGAGGAAGAAGTTTTAGCATGCGTGGTTCTGAAGGACTACTCTTTACAAAGCCTAAGCATGGGTATTGAGGAGCCTATTGTCAAAGACTTGTTTGAGCACTGTAATCAACATTTAGCGTATTTCAAGGCACCTGGTTGGCTATTTTTCACGGATCAGATTCCGACTACTGGAACACAAAAGATCCAAAAACATCAAATTTTCCCAAGTGATCTCGACCCTAGAGACACTCCCGGAATAATTGACTTGCGTTCTTGGAAAAAGCGTAATCGGTAAAGCGGGTATGTCAGTTTGTCAAAACTCAGATGGGCTATATATTCACTAACATTGACTTGAGGATATTTATTTGGTGCATCAGTGTTTTTCTGATAGCTTATTGCTCAGTATTATTAGCTACAGATGAAATGCAAGCTTCACTAAATTGGAGTCGACTTCGCAAAAAGCTAGATTTTTTTAGCCTATCAAGCTAATGCCTTTAGCGGATTTGATGCCAATGAAGTCATACTATAATCAAAATACTTTCATATAGAATTTTTCGCAACTGAAACTTACCTGGGGTCTTCGAAGATGAAATGGATTGCAAAACTGATTGTTGCATTTTGCGTCATGATGGGTTTTCAATCTATGATCAATGCTCAAGAAAATTGGCCATCAAAGCCCATTCATTTGATTATTCCCTTTACGGTTGGAGGTGTGCAAGATGGGCTTTCACGCTCTATTTCTAATGATTTAGCTGAGGTTCTAGGACAACCAATCATTATCGAAAATAGGGTAGGTGCTGGAGGTACGGTAGGAACATCCTATGTTGCTAAGTCAGCTCCAGATGGCTATAACATGGTATTTGCTGCGAATAATCACAACATCAATGGAACGCTCTACTCGAAGCTCAATTATCACCCTATCAAAGACTTTACGGCAGTTGCTCAAGTTGGTAAAACCAGTTATATCCTAGCCATTTCATCGAGCTTACCTGTAAAAAATGTGGATGAATTTATCGCCCTTGTGAAATCGAAACCTGGTCAATTCAATTACTCCAGTGCCGGTGTGGGGAGCTCCTCTCATCTAGGAATGGCATATTTTAACGGGATAGCTGGTTTAGAAATGGTTCATATACCGTTAAAAGGTACTGGTGATGCCTTAAATGAATTACTCTCTGGAAGAGTTCAAGCCTTGGTTGGCGCCAATAATGTCTTGTTGCCGTTCAATAAAGATCCACGAATCAGACTCATTGGCGTCACCTCAGAAAAACCCTCTCCTTTTGTCGCTGGTGTACCAGCGATTAGTACAAGCTTGAAAGGGTTTGTGTACGATAGTTGGGTTGGTTTCTTGGCACCAGCGGGAATCCCTAAGCCTATTATCAATAAATTTTATGACTCATTGACCCGAGTTTTAAAACGTCCTGAGGTTATAGAAAGACTTGCTAAGGATGGTTTAGAGATACAACCACTAGCATCTGAAGAGTTCACTCAAGTTCTTCAGACTGATTTTGAGAAAATGTCAAAGGTAGTTCAAGTCTCAGGAGCCAAAGTTGACTAAAACCTTGACGGATATAGAAGTGTTTACCTGAAAAAATTCAGTTGTGCTCTTTTGCGAACTTTTAAAGTAATGGAAAGGGCCATAAAGACCCTATCCAAAGTGATGCTTACAATGAACGAGGTCCTAAATTCGTTGGCTCGTCTTCAATGTGATTGCTTAATATACCGATCTTTTCGATTTCAACCTCTGCAATATCTCCAGGCTTCATGAAAATTGGAGGGGTTCTTGCAAAGCCGACTCCACCCATCGTGCCTGTTGCGATCAGGTCGCCTGGTTGTAGAGTGGTCCATTCCGTAATATATTCAATGGTTGCTTGAATCGAATGAATCATATTTGTGGTGTTTGCTTTTTGCATCACTTGACCATTGAGTCGCATTTCGATATTCAGGTTCATTGGATCAGGAATTTCATCAGCAGTAACGAGCCATGGGCCATTCGCGCCGGTTTGTTCAAAATTCTTCCCTGGGTTGATTTGGCTTGAGTGACGTTGATAGTCTCTTAAGCAGGCCTCATTTAGACAGGCATAACCAAAGATATAGCTCAGCGCTTTTTCTTTTGTTACATAACGTCCGGTTGGTTTACCGATGACAACTAATAATTCCGCTTCCCAGTCGAGCATGTGAGAGACTTTTGGACGCAAAATAGGGCGTTTATGCCCCGTTAATGACTCAGGCCAGCGGGCAAAAATCATCGCACGGTCAGGCGCTTTACGGTTACCAATAGCACGATTAGCTTCATCGACGTGATCGTGATAGTTCAGACCAACGCAAAAAATTTTTCCTGGATTAGGGATGACTGATAAAAGCTGCAAATTATCATAATCAAAATCCCCCGCAGATTCATTGATGACCGATTGAGCGACGGCTTGTCCATCGCCGGCGATAAATTGAATAATATTGGGATAGAGTCCACCCAACCGTGCACTGAGGTCAACAACCTTTTTGCCTTTAACTGCACCGTAATGAACTTGCCCTGCATGTAAAAATGAAACTAACTTCATATGTATTCCTTCAGGTTAAAAAATAGTAGGGGTTGATAATTAATTGCTGGTATTGATTTGCGATGACATGTTACTGCGCCAATCTGCTTGACTTGTAAAGGTTGGATTTTCTTCGATGAGCCCTTTGGTATAGGAGAAGATTTGCTCATCTGTTTGTGATAAGTCAAAGGGTTTTCCGTGTGGTTGAGCTACATGCCAAGGGGTATCCATATAAATTTCTAGGCCATTTCCTTCTGGGTCATGAGAATAGATAGACCAAGCATTACCATGGGTAATCGGTGTAATCGTCGTAATACCTTGTTCGATGAGTCTTTTTTCAACTCTTCGAAGATCATTAAGTTCATCCACAAAGAAAGACATTTGGAAAACAACGCTAGGGCCACTTTTAGGATCTTTACCATCAATGAGAACGAGTTGATGGTGGGCATCGTCTGTACCACTCATAAAAACAATATTACGATTATTTAAGCGGGCAACTTGTCCGCGGTCAGTAACGATCAGATCAAAGACTGAGGTATAAAATTTTTCCATCACATCAATATTATCGACATAGAGTCCAAGGTGTTTTATTTGAGGAATTTTGGCCATATTAGTCGACTTTCATATTGACGGATTTTGCAATTGCGGAATATTTTCTGATATCACCGCGTATTTTTTCAGAAAAATCATTCGCATTTAAAGGTAGTGGGTCACAACCCATTTTGCCCAAGTTAGTTTGTACGTTTTCGGCACGGGCGACATCGGTAACAACTTTGTTATAGGCTTCAAGAATTTGTGGTGGTGTATTTGCCGATACTGCAAGCCCATACCAAAAACTTTCATTAAAGTCTGTAAGGCCGCCTTCTGCAAAAGTAGGGATATTGGGTATTTGACGCATCCGGTGCGAGGTGGTTACTCCTAAAGCTTTGAGTTTACCTGCTTGAACTTGTGAAAGAATAATTGCCGGAGTACCAATATAAATAATAGAGTCTTGACCACTGAGAACGTGAGCTACAGCAGGACCCTCCCCCTTAAAAGGAATGTGGGTCATTTTCACACCAATCTTTGTATTCATGATCTCAATCATCATATGAGAAAAAGATCCATTCCCACTAGATGCGCCAAAAATACTTTGTGGGTCTGCCTTTAATGAGCTAATGAG
>CAIPQU010000146.1 GCA_903867305.1 uncultured beta proteobacterium | reverse complement strand
GGTTCAAACATTTTTGTTGGAGTTCGCTTCGATAATTGACCTTTTAAGATTTGAATTTAAAAAAAATAAAACCGCTCATTGAGCGGTTTTATTTCTTACTTTTTTCTTAATATGGTCGATAACCATATGGAGGCGGAGGTGAAACGGCATAGGGTTGTTGGTAATAAATTGGCAGTTGTTGAATAATGATTGGTTGAGGTGCGTAGTACGGTCTTGTTGAATTCTCGTAGTAAGGCCTTTGAGTTGAGCTATAAGCTATAGCACCAGCAGTTCCTAAAGCTATACCAGCAATTACATATGGTGTCCGAACGGCATGATGCCCAACAAAACCTTGTTCACGATAACCGCCACGATAGCCTCCATGATGTCTCCATCCATCATCGCGATCCCAAGCAAAGCTCATGGAACTAGAAGTAAGAGCAACTAAAGTGATAACTCCGAAAATGAACTTTTTCATGGAATCCTCCTATTTGTAATGTGCTTCCATGTACCTATAACGCATGAGCTGGAGGGTGGAGTTGACAGTTCTAGAGAATATATTTTTTTAAAGAATTGAATTCAAATTTCGAGATTATCGATCAATCTAGTTTTGCCGAGTTTGGCTGCTGCCAAAATCACAAGAGGATCTTGTTTGTTTAATTGTTCTTGATTAGGGGTTAATAGATTTTGCTGCAACCTCACCGACAAATAATCGGGTTGCCAACCTCGTTCTAATAATTTTTGATGAGCGGTATGCTCAATTTCTTGAATCATTGCATTATTGATGGAAGAAGAGCTAGCAACGGATTTTTTAATCTCGTGAAGTACTTTATAGAGTTCAGGAGCTTCTCGTCTTTCATCGGTTGATAGATACCCATTACGAGAAGATAAAGCCAAACCATCTGCTGCACGGATAGTTTCAGCGCCAATGATTTCGACGGGTAGGGCAAATTGTTCAACCATGCGTCGCACGATCATTAATTGTTGATAGTCTTTTTTCCCGAAAACGGAGGCATTGGGTTGTACACATGAAAACAGTTTTAAAACAACCGTACAAACTCCTTTAAAGAAGCCTGGTCTAAATTCACCTTCTAGGATGTCTCCTAAGTCACGGGGAGGATCTACCCGGTAATCTTGTGGTTCGGGATATAGATCTTTTTCGGTTGGGGCGAAGAGGATATAAACCCCTTCTTTTTCTAACTTTTCGGCGTCCTGCTCAAAGGTTCTCGGATATTTATCAAAATCTTCACTGGGACCAAATTGCAGACGATTGACAAAAATACTTGCAACCACTGGGTCGCCATAGGTTCTAGCGATTCTCATTAAGGAAAGATGGCCCTCATGGAGATTTCCCATGGTTGGAACGAAGGCTGCCCGATTTTGTCCCCGCAGATGATTACGCAGATCTTGGATATTGGAAATGATTTTCATGCTTGGGGCGTAAAAGACAAACGCACATAAATCGGTGCGTAGGCTTCGGCTTGTGTAATTTCTACTAGAGCTTCACGAGAGAGTTCAAGAAGAGCAACAAAATTCACGACCAACATTGGGATACCCTGACCAGACTCAATAGCGTCCTCAAATAGTTCATGGAATTCCACAAATTTTTGCGATTGTAAACGACGCAAAATTCTCGTCATATAGTCTCGTACAGACAGCGTTTCGCGAGTGATCGTATGATGCTGGGTGAGTTTTGCTCTTTCTAAGAGGTCGCGCCAAGCAACTTGCAGATCAACTAAGTCAACATGTGGCGGTATCACAATCACTGAGCGGTCAACATAACCTTGGGCTTTAAAAATATCTCTTCCCAACTGAGGAATTCTGTCTAGTTCTTGAGCGGCAAGTTTCATTTTTTCGTATTCAAGCAAGCGGCGGACGAGTTCGGCGCGAGGATCATCCACCTCTTCATCACTATCTGCTTTTTTCATCGGAAGCAGCATACGTGACTTGATTTCTATCAACATGGCTGCCATCAATAAATACTCCGCGGCCAACTCTAAATTATGGTGGCGAATTTGTTCAACATAACTCAAATATTGAAGTGTGACTTGTGCCATGGGGATATCAAGCACATTAAAGTTTTGCTTACGAATTAAATACAGCAAAAGATCTAATGGGCCTTCAAACGCCTCTAAAAATACTTCTAGAGCATCTGGGGGGATGTATAGGTCTGTAGGTAACTGAAATAAGGGCTCGCCATATAACTTAGCAAACGATGCCGACATGCCATCCATTAAGGATGGCGTTGAATCAGTCATTGGAGTAGACGTAAGGTTTTTGTCGAATTCTTGCAAGTTGATTTCGCTTCTGTTCATCAAGACTAATAGGCTTTTTATCCCATAAAAGAGCACGTCCTTCTAATTGCCCTTTTTCAATTTCGGGATTTTTGTTTTTGAGATCATTCAAAAACAAAGTAATTGTAGATTGATAGTGCGCCATAGTGAAATTCTTATAAAAATGTTAAATCAGGTATATCGCTTCTATTTTAGCTATTTAAGAGTAACTTTATTCATTTTAACTTGTCGCTGGGGTTGAGGACCTATTTGCCTCGACTAAAGCATCGATCATTTTTGCATCAACTCTACTCATCAAGTGCTGATAGGGTTGAATCACGTTCTGTTCTGTCAGGCTGCTTTCCACACTGGCCCATGTCAATGTTGGTATATTTAGAAAAGTCTCCACATTTTTAGCAAGTTCGGGCAAAACAGGTTTTAAGTAGATTGTCAGAATCCTGAATGCCTCTAGAGTCACGCTGCAAACTGCTTGGAGACGACTCGCCAGAGCCGGATCAGATTCAGTATTCAAGGCTTTGGCGATTTCCCAAGGTTTATTGGCGTCGACAAAGATATTCACCTGATCGGCTAATTCCATAATCAGTCGTTGGGCTTTGCCAAATTCGCGTTGTTCATATAAAGCAGCGATTTCTGGACTTGCCGCTTTCAGGGTGGTGATTAACTCATGATTGAGCGCTTCCGGAGCGATCACCCCACCAAATTTTTTGACTAAAAAGCCAGAGCTACGGCTCGCAATATTAATGTATTTACCCAATAAATCACTATTGACTCGAGCGGTAAAGTCTTGGAGATTGAGATCCAAGTCCTCCAAAGAGGCGTTGAGTTTTGCTGCAAAGTAATAACGAAGCCATTCAGGGTTGAGGCCAGAAGTGATAAAACTACTTGCAGTGATGAAAGTGCCCCGTGATTTACTCATTTTTTCACCATCCACCGTTAAAAAACCATGTGCAAAGACATTGGTTGGCGTTCGGTAGTTTGAGAACTCTAGGGTAGCAGGCAAAAATAGTGTGTGGAAATACAAAATATCTTTACCAATGAAGTGATACATCTCGGTGGTGGTATCTGGTTTGACCCACTCATCAAAATTAAGGTTTATTCGTTGGCATAAGGCTTTAAAACTAGCAAAGTAGCCGATGGGGGCATCGAGCCAAACATAAAAATATTTACCTGGCGCATCGGGAATTTCGAACCCAAAATACGGCTCATCTCTGGAGATGTCCCAATTGCTGAGTTTGCTTTGACCTGATTCGCCAACCCATTCCTTCATTTTGTTCCGCGCTTCAGGCTGCAAAGGCGTTTTTACCTGAGTCCAGTGCCTTAAAAACTCCTCGCAACGAGGGTCAGATAGCTTGAAAAAATAATGTTCTGAGATCTTTTTGATCGGTTTTGCACCACTCACCACGGAATATGGGTTTAAAAGATCGGTGGGGGAATAGGTAGCACCACATTTCTCACAAGAGTCCCCATATTGGTCTTTTGAATGGCATTTTGGGCATTCACCTTTTATAAAGCGATCCGGTAAGAACATTTCTTTAACAGGATCATAGGCTTGTTCGATCGACTTTTTCTCAATTAAATTAGCCTTTTTTAACCGTAAATAGATTTCTTGAGATAACTCTTTGTTTTCAGGGGAGTTCGTTGACCCAAAGTGATCAAAAGAGACATAAAAATCATCAAAATCTTTTTTATGCTCAAACCAAACCCGCTCAATCAACTCTTGAGGCGTTAAATTTTCTGCTTGTGCCCGTAGCATAATAGGTGTTCCATGGGTATCATCAGCACAAACGTAGTAAATTTCATGCCCCAACATCCGCTGGAAACGAACCCAAATATCGGTTTGGATATATTCCACCAGGTGGCCAATATGAATTTGCCCGTTAGCATAGGGCAACGCAGAAGTAACTAAAATTCTTTTATGATCTAATTTCATACCTCAATTTTAGTATCCCATTAAAGTAATGGGTAATTTAGTTAGATTTGAATTAATTTAAGGAGAAGATTTTGGAACTTTCCCAAGATGCAGTAATGGGTGTTTTAGCCGGGGTCATTGACCCGAATACTGAACGTGATTTGGTAAGTTCAAAAGCGATTAAAAACTTACGTGTTGATGCCGATGAAGTGATTTTTGATGTGGTCCTGAACTATCCTTCAAAAAGTCAATTTGATGGCATTCGTAAAGCTTGTATTCACGCAGTACGACAACTGGATGGTGTGAAAAATGTCAGCGTGAATGTCACGATGGAAATTGTTGCCCATACTGTGCAGCGTGGCGTCAAACTATTGCCAGAAGTCAAAAACATCATTGCTATTGCGAGTGGTAAAGGTGGTGTCGGTAAATCTACTACTGCAGTGAATTTAGCACTAGCCCTTTCTGCAGAAGGCGCTAAAGTCGGTATTCTTGATGCAGATATTTATGGCCCTAGTATGCCGATGATGCTTGGCATCTCTGGGCGTCCTGACTCTTATGCAGAAAACACCATTGAACCGATGGCAGGTCACGGACTTCAGGTCAGTTCAATCGGTTTTTTGATTGAAGAGGATAGTCCCATGGTTTGGCGTGGACCGATGGTGACATCAGCACTAGAGCAATTACTCAGACAAACGAATTGGCAACAGTTGGATTATTTAATTGTTGACATGCCGCCGGGTACAGGAGATATTCAATTAACGCTTTCACAAAAAGTACCAGTCACTGGCGCTGTTATTGTGACGACCCCGCAAGATATTGCGCTTTTAGATGCGCGTAAAGGTTTAAAAATGTTTGAAAAGGTCGGAATCCCGATTCTGGGGATTGTGGAGAACATGAGTACTTACATTTGTCCTAGTTGTGGTCATACAGAACATATTTTTGGCACTGGTGGCGGCGAAAAAATGTGCAAAGATTATCAAGTGCCATTTTTGGGTAGTTTGCCACTCAATTTATCCATTCGTGAGCAATCAGATGCAGGAAGACCGCCGGTAGTTGCTGAGCCCGATAGTGCTATTAGTGCTAGCTATAAAGCAATCGCCAGAAAAGTCGCGATTCAAATTGCAAATATGTCAAAAGACATGAGTAGTAAATTCCCAAGTATTGTGGTTCAAAACACCTAATGGGACTCGCTTTAACTGTTTCGATGCGCTATGAAAAAATAGATAACCCTTGGGTATCGCATCGATGGGTTTTAGATGAAGTGATGGTGGATATTGGTCAGTTTGATCATTTATTTGATCCAGTGGTATTTCGGCTTGATCAAATTCAAGCATGTGCAATGGATGAGCATCAAGAAGGGCGGAGATGGTTATTCAAAGGGTTTAATTTAGACTTGTATGCGGATGAATCTGAGGGGTATTTTTTGAATGTTACGAGTGACAAACCTTGTTGGTTTGTGATGTGGCGATTAGAGGAAGGTGATTTATTTCCTGAAGGTCAAATTGCTGTGCCACATCGTGTCATGCTCAGTTATAACGAAGCTGCCCGACTGCTTGATGGAGGTGAACAGGTTGATCAATATCCGATGGATACTTTAATTTATGACTCTGTCAAACAATTTGTTGATGAAAACTATCGACCAGAAGTGAAAAAAAGGCATCGTCCAGAATCATTTAAAGGAGCGGCTCGAGGTGTTGATGTTCTTGGGAAGATCAAGTCATGAGTAGCTTCTTTAAACGTTGGTCGCAGCTCAAGCAAGCTCAGACACCCACCAAAGAGCAAGAAAGCAATCCCACGGTTGAGGTCAAAATAGATCAAGGTTCTGTAACGCCTACTCTAGAAAACCCTGCTGAGCAACTTGAAGTTGATCAAGGTCCAACCATGGCCGATGTTGAAAAACTCAATCCGGATTCTGATTTTTCAGGATTTGCGAGCTCGGGAGTCAAAGAAGACGTGCATCATGCTGCTATGAAGAAATTATTTTCTGACCCTCATTACAATGTGATGGATGGTTTAGATATCTATATTGATGATTACTCGAAAGAGGATCCATTACCACCTGGAATGTTGGAAAAAATGGTTCAATCTTCCATGCTCGGATTATTTAAAAAACTGGAAGAAGATCCATCCGTAAGTCCAACGGACCATTCAAGCTTACAAACACCAGAGGATCTACAAATTCCACCAAATACTCAAGAGATCCATGGTGAAAGTGAAGCAGAAATATCAGAAAAAGAAAATCTCATAAAGGGAACTAAGAATGTCTAAGACATTGGTTTGCAATTGTAATTCCAGCATGCCACTGGAAGAGACTTTTTTTAAGCAACATCTTCCTGGGCACACTAAAATTTACGATGGCTTATGCCGTCAAGAGATTGGGCAGTTTATCCAGGCGGTAGAAGGTGATGACGATGTCATTGTTGCTTGCACGCAGGAAAAAGAGTTATTTCATGCATTATCTTCACAAGTGGAAAAGCCACTGCTAGCGCCAATACGCTTCATTAATATTCGTGAAATTGGTGGATGGGGTAAAGATGCCAAAGCCTCACAACCGAAAATAGCAAGCTTATTAGCTCTGGCCAATCTTCCAGATCCTGAGCCATTGCCAACCGTCAGTTATGACAGTTCGCAAGCACGCCTATTAATTATTGGGCCGGGGGCAGATGTCTTTCATTACGCGCAACAGCTCTATCAAGACGTATCGGTCACAGCGATGGTGAGTGATAGTACTCCTTTGCCCTATCAAAAGAATTTTGTCATCATGAATGGTGTCATAGAACATCTCAGCGGATATCTAGGTGAGTGGAATGTTCAGTGGCGCTCTTCCAATCCGATTCAATTAGATTTATGTACGCAGTGTGGAGCTTGTCTTGAGGCATGTCCTGAGCAAGCGATTGATTTGAGTTTTCAGATTGATATGAGCCGATGTGATTCGAATCAGGCTTGTGTCAAAGCTTGTGGCTCTATCGGCGCGATTCAATTTCACGATCAATTTCCTTTAATGGATGGAAAGTTTGATTTGGTTCTTGACTTAAGTGAACAGGCTTATTTAACAATACCTGAACCTCCTAAGGGATATTTTGCTCCTAGAAAGAACGCAAAAAAACGTGCACTCGTCGTGCAACAGATTCTGAATTCCATCGGCGAGTTCGAAAAACCGCGCTTTTTTGCTTATCAAGAAAAGATTTGTGCGCATGGACGTAATGGACAAATAGGATGTCAGTCTTGTATTGATATTTGTTCGACCCAAGCAATTTCCTCCATCTTTGAAGGTGGTAAGGGACGGGTTAGCGTCAACCCTCATTTGTGCATGGGGTGTGGGGCTTGTGCTACGGCTTGTCCCTCCGGTGCAATGACGTATGTAAACCCCAATGTTCCTTATCTAGCCAATAAAATTAAAACCATTGTGGATACTTTTGCTAAAACCACGAATGAAAAACTATCTCCAACGATTTTGTTGCATTCAGGACCTGAGGGTGGTGATCAATGGTTAGAGGCAGTTGGTCGAATGGCTCGCTTACAACCCAAGCAATTTGCTGGTTTGCCCGCCCATGTCGTGCCTTTATCCTTGCATCATATTGCATCAACAGGACTGGATTTTTGGTTCGGGATGTTGACTCATGGCGTTGCTGAAATCGCTCTGCTTGCTACCGGTGAAGAGTCTCCACAATATGTCGAGATGTTGAAAGGGCAAATAAAAACGGCTTCTGAAATTTTAATTGGCTTAGGATACAGCGCTAGAATCCGTTTAATTGAGATGGGGCATTTGCAAAATATTGAAGATCCCGTGAATTTAATATTTTTAGATCAAGCCCTACAAGATTTGCATCCCCAATCAAAAATTACCCCCGTTGCTAGCTTTAGTTATGCGAAGGAAAAGCGCCAAACGCTCGAAATGGCTATTGAACATCTTTTATTGAACGCACCTTTACCTTTAGATGAGGATCAATCCATACCACTAAGTCCTGGTGCTCTAATCGGTCGGGTTAGTGTTAACCCTGATTCCTGCACCTTGTGTATGTCTTGTGTTAGCGCATGCCCTGAGGGGGCCTTACTCGATCATCTTGAGCATCCACAACTTAGTTTTATCGAAAAGAGTTGTGTTCAATGTGGTTTGTGCGCAACAACATGCCCTGAGAATGCTATTACCTTACAAGCCCGATTGGCGACAACTAATCAGCGAAAACAGAGAGTTACATTAAATGAATCAAAGCCTTTTTACTGTATTAAGTGTGCCAAACCTTTTGCTACTGAAAAGATGATGCAAACGATGCTCTCTAAAATTGGGTCACATCCTGCATTTGCAGGAGTAGCTCAAAATCGCATCAAAATGTGTAGTGATTGTCGAGTGATTGACATGATGCAACAGTAAGATAATTAAGAAAAATCATGACTGAAAAAGAAAATACATCGCTTGCATTAGACGTCAATTTATCGGCTGAAGATTTAGCTAGAGCGGATTTATATGGATTATTAGCGTTGTTGTTTTATGCGCCTCCAACCAAGGAGTTACTTCAAAAAATTGCTCAATTTTCTGAGGATATTGAGCCTGGAGATTCCGAATCCACATCCTTATTACAAGGTCCTTGGAATGATTTAGTTCAGTTAGCGAAAGAGTCTCATGTGGATCAATGGGCAGAAGAATATGAGGCTTCATTTATTGGTGTTGGTAAACAAGAAATATTTTTGTATGGATCTTTTTATCTAACAGGTTTTTTAAATGAAAAGCCTCTGGTAGCCCTGCGCAATCATTTACAGAGAATTGGCTTAGAAGGGTCGGAAGATATCACCGAAACTGAAGATCACATTGCTTGTTTATGTGAGGTCATGCGGTATTTAATTGCTGGTGAAGATTTAAGCGTCTGTAATTTGACAGAGCAAAAGTTGTTTTTTAATCAACATTTGCGGGTTTGGGTCGATGATTTATTCGATATTCTGGAGAATCATCCTAGCCTTCACTTTTATAAAGTGGTCGGTAGTCTGACGAGAGCTTTCTTTGATATTGAGGGGCAAGCTTTCGATATGCTCTAGAGATAATGTTATTCCCTAGTTAACTAATCTAAAAAAAGGATCATAATTAGAGCAGAAATGAAATTAGTTATAAAAACAATAACTTAAGGAATTCGAATTATGTCCAAAATAATAACGAAACAACTTAGTCGCCGACATTTCTTTGCTGGTGCCGCAGCTCTCGCGGGGTCAGCAGTTGTCCTAAGTAAAACCCCCACTGGCCAGAAAATTGTGGCAGAAGTTGAAGAAGTTTTGAAGCCTCAGAAAAAAGGCTATCAACTCACTGATCATATTCAAAAATACTATAAAACCACCTTAGTTTAAGTCTTCCCCAAGAGGAAAAAGCAAATGAATCTCACGCGTAAATCAAGTACACGTCAAATCTCATCATCACATCTGATCACTAATTTATCGAGAGGGTTAGAGTCCGTAATCCCAACGATGGATCGCCGCTCATTTTTAAAGCGTTCTGGTTTAGGTGTGGGAGTTGGTATTGCCGGAACTCAATTGACCTTAGTTAAAAAAGCTAAAGCGATGGGCTCTAAGCCCAGTAATGAAGCCGAAAAAGGGATTGTTGTAAAGCGTACTGTGTGCAGTCATTGTTCAGTTGGATGTGCGGTTGATGCGGTCGTTGAAAATGGTGTTTGGACAAGACAAGAAGCTGTTTTTGATTCACCGATTAATATGGGCGCCCACTGTGCAAAAGGTGCCGCACTGCGTGAGCATGGACATGGCGAACATCGATTGAAGTATCCAATGAAGTTAGTCGATGGTAAATATAAGCGTATATCGTGGGACACTGCTCTTGACGAAATTTCTGCCAAGATGAAGCAACTGAGGGCGGACTCTGGTCCTGACTCTTTATTCTTCATTGGCTCATCAAAACACAATAATGAACAAGCGTACCTCATGCGTAAGTTTGTTTCTTTTTTTGGAACGAATAACACGGATCACCAAGCACGTATTTGTCACTCGACAACAGTTGCCGGAGTAGCCAATACTTGGGGTTACGGGGCGATGACGAACAGCTATAACGATATGCAAAACGCAAAGGCTGCGTTGTATATTGGTTCAAATGCTGCAGAAGCTCACCCAGTGTCGATGTTGCATTTATTACATGCAAAAGAAAATGGTTGTAAGGTCATTGTTGTTGATCCACGTTACACCAGAACCGCAGCAAAATCTGATCAATATGTTCGGATTCGTTCTGGATCTGATATTGCCTTTTTATATGGCGTTTTGTATCACATCTTCAAAAATGGTTGGGAAGATAAGGATTATCTAAAAGCCCGTGTTTACGGTATGGATCAAATCAAAAAAGAAGCTATGGAGAAGTGGGATCCGAAAACGGTGGAGGAGGCATGTGGCGTGCCTGAGGCTCAGGTTTATCAGGTCGCTGAGACCATGGCAAAGAATCGTCCATCTACCCTTGTATGGTGTATGGGACAAACCCAGCACACCACTGGTAATGCGATTGTGCGCATGTCTTGTTTAGTTCAATTAGCCCTTGGCAATGTTGGTAAATCTGGTGGTGGAACGAATATTTTCCGCGGTCACGACAACGTACAAGGTGCTACTGACGTTGGCCCGAATCCAGACTCATTACCTGGTTACTATGGTTTAGCTGCCGGCTCTTGGAAGCATTTCGCTAAGGTTTGGGATGTTGATTATGAGTGGATTAAGGCGCAGTATGCACCTGGCATGATGGAAAAGTCAGGGACTACGGTATCACGGTGGGTCGATGCTGTGTTGGAGAAAAATGAACTCATTGATCAGCCAAATAATGTAAAAGGTCTTTTCTTCTGGGGGCATGCGCCAAATTCTCAGACCCGCGGTCTTGATATGAAGAAAGCCCTTGACGCACTTGAGTTACTGGTTGTTGTTGATCCTTATCCAAGTGCAACAGCTGCGATGGCTGCCATGCAGACAAAAGACTCTTCACCGAATGCCAACCGAGCCGTATATTTGTTACCGGCCGCAACGCAATTTGAAACAAGCGGTTCATGTACTGCCTCGAACCGTTCATTGCAGTGGCGTGAAAAAGTTATCAACCCACTTTTTGAATCGGTACCTGACCACGTCATCATGCAATCGTTTGCTGACCGTCTTGGATTTGGCAAAGAGTTGTCCAAGAACTACAAAATGTTGGACGTTAAATATGCCGGTAAAGATTGGAAAGAGCCTCAAATCGAAACCATTCTGACGGAGATTAACCGTTCTTGCTGGACTATTGGTTACACAGGTCAGACACCAGAGCGCCTCAAAGCGCATATGAGAAATATGCATCTCTTTGATCCAAAGACACTCAAATCAAAAGGCGGTAAAGATCCAGAGACTGGATATGACACTACTGGTGATTACTTTGGATTGCCATGGCCTTGCTGGGGAACTGCAGAACTGAAACACCCAGGATCACCAAATTTATATGACACCAGTAAAACTGTTATGGAAGGCGGCGGTAACTTCCGCGCCAACTTTGGAGTTGAAAAAGACGGCGTAAATTTACTTGCAGAAGACGGATCGTATTCTAAAAATGCAGATATTAAAACGGGTTATCCAGAGTTTGATCACGTGCTTCTCAAGAAACTTGGTTGGTGGTCTGGTTTGACGGAAGCCGAGCAAAAGGCGGCTGAAGGAAAGAACTGGAAAACAGACCTTTCAGGAGGCATACAGCGGGTCGTAATTCAGGTACACAATTGTCATCCATTTGGTAATGCCAAAGCCAGAGCTGTTGTTTGGAATTTCCCAGACCCAGTTCCCAAGCATCGTGAACCCTTATTTGGTACACGCGCAGATTTAACGGCTAAGTATCCTGCGCACGCAGATAAGAAAGCTTTCTGGCGTTTACCGACCTTGTATAAGACACTTCAAGATAAGAACATTGCTGACAAGGTTTATGAAAAATTCCCGATTGTTCTCACTTCTGGTCGTTTAGTCGAATATGAGGGTGGTGGTGAAGAAACTCGATCAAATCCTTGGTTGGCAGAATTACAACAAGAAAACTTTGTTGAGATGAATCCTGCAGCAGCCGCCAAACGGGGGATTAAGAATAACGATTATGTGTGGGTAAAGAGTCCAACGGGTGCACAAATCAAAGTGCGTGCGATGGTTACTAACCGTGTTGATGAAGAGCATGCATTTATTCCGTTCCATTTTTCAGGTTGGTGGCAAGGTAAGGACATTATTGACGCTTATCCTGATGGTGCAGCGCCGATTGTGCGTGCAGAAGCAGTCAATACAGCGACTACTTATGGTTATGACAGTGTGACGATGATGCAAGAATCGAAGACGACCGTCTGCCAAATTGAGAAATTTGCCTAACAACATTAGAGATTAGAGGAAAAAAATCATGGCAAGAATGAAATTTATTTGTGACTCTGAGCGCTGTATTGAGTGCAACGGATGCGTCACTGCTTGTAAAAACGAACACGAAGTTCCTTGGGGTGTAAATCGTCGTCGGGTGGTTACCGTCAACGACGGAGAGATTGGCGCAGAGAAATCTATTTCAGTTGCATGTATGCACTGCTCTGACGCCCCATGTATGGCGGTTTGTCCTGTGGATTGCTTCTTTAAAACCGATGAGGGAGTTGTTCTGCATAATAAGGATACTTGCATCGGTTGTGGTTACTGTTCGTATGCTTGTCCGTTTGGAGCTCCTCAATTCCCTGGTCAGGGCACTTTTGGGATGCGTGGCAAGATGGATAAATGCACATTTTGTGCAGGTGGGCCAGAAGAGCATGGATCTGAAGCTGAGTTTGAAAAATATGGGCGCAATCGACTTGCTGAAGGTAAATTACCTGCATGTGCTGAGATGTGTTCTACCAAAGCTTTGATGGCTGGTGATGGTGATGTTATCTCTGACATTTTTAGAAATCGTGTAACTCATCGTCAAACAAATGGTAAAGCTGCTGGTGGAGATGTATTTGGTTGGGGCACAGCCTATGGCATGCCGAAGAAAGATGTTGCTCCTGCTACAAATGGAGGTAAGTCATGAAACTGATTCTTGGTTTGCTTGTTCTTTTAAGCGTATCAGCTTGTACAGAAAAGCCACAAATTTTAGACACTAAAAAAGTTACCGCTCCTGCTTATATGGGCGCGCATAACGGCTATGTTGAGAAGGGTTGGACGCCTGGTGATAAAACAAGTTGGGAAGCACAATTAAAAGCCCGAGCACAGGGTCAAAACGAGTATTCAAGAGTTGAGTAAGAAAAACTAAAGGACATTGGTATGAAGCATATCAAACGGTTACTAGCTTGTTGGTTCATAGGATTTGTATTTGCCATGACAAGTTTTGCTCAAGCTCAGACTTCTGCCCCACAGGTAGAGTCTGCCAATATCATGGATATCCAAAAAGATTCTGATGCTGCTGCACAGCGAGAACGCGATCAAAAACAGCCGGGTAATAATGCGCCATTTTGGAGAGCTGTGAATTCTGATGAAGCACATTACGTCAGCATTCCCAATAAAGAAGCGGGTGTCTTAATTCAAAAATCAGGGCAACAATGGCGTTTGTTGCGTAATGGGATTATTACGGTCTATGGTGGTTGGATGATTGTGCTTGCAGCCGTTGGTATATTAGCCTTCTATTTTATGAAGGGGCCGATCAAGTTAGATAGCCCATCAACCGGTAAAAAGTATGAGCGTTTTACAGCGCTTGAGCGTTTAGTTCATTGGACTATGGCTTATAGTTTTGTTGCACTGGCTATTACTGGTTTATTTATTCTATTTGGTAAACATATCGTGATGCCGATTATTGGGCATACGATTTATGGCCTTATTTTGTATCTGTTTAAGAATATTCACAACTTAACGGGCCCTATCTTTACTGTGAGTGTCATCGTGTTTTTTGTATTGGCTTTTAAAGATAACCTACCGGCAAAAAATGATCTTGCATGGATTAAAGCTGGTGGAGGAGCCTTTGGGCATGTCGACGCTGGTCGTTTTAATGCTGGCGAAAAACTATGGTTTTGGCTTGGCATGACTTGTCTAGGATTAATTGTGGCCGGTTCGGGTTGGGTTTTAGATATGATCGTGCCGGGCATGTCTTACTGGCGTGGCAATATGCAAATCGCAAATGTCATACACTTGGTTTCAGCGATCTTTATTATGATTTTTGCGATGGGCCATATATATATTGGCACGATTGGAACGGAAGGCGCTTTGGAGGGTATGAAAACTGGATATACTGATGAGTCCTGGGCCAAGCAGCATCATGGCATTTGGGTTGCAGATATTGAGTCTGGGAAGATTCCTGCCTCGCGGGAGCCGAAGAATAGTCTATTAAGCAATATTGCCAAGAAAATAGTGAGAACATCAACATGAATCAATTGACAACTTTCGTTTGTGTCACCATTACAGGACTAAGTCTCTCTTTTGGGGCGATGGCAAAATTGCCAGATCCATCACCAGAGGCCAAAGAAGCTGCAAAACTAGCAGCTGCGAAAACGGATTATGGCAACAAAGTTGCTGCGTATCAACTCTGCCAAGCGCAGAATAAAGTTGCCAGATCTTATGCTGTCAAAGGAAAAGTTGTCGAAACTCCGGCTTGTGTTGAGCCTGGAGAATTTAAACCACCTGAAGTAGCAGCTTTACCTGCCGCGGCTCCAGCAACACCAGCTCCAGCGGCTACGGCAGCAGTTGCAGCGAAGCCTGCTGAGCCTGCAAAAAAATAATGACTCGATGATGTATGCCTCCTAAAAGTTTTTGTTAGAGGTAACTCTTGTATCATTCATTCATGAAAACTTATCGGCCTGCGCTATCGAATAATGCACTTCCATTAACGCATGCCATCGATGTCATTGATGAAAAGGGTCGTGTTCAGCAAATAGAAATCCCTGGTGAGCGACCTTTAACCATTTATTTAGATAAAAAAGAATTACTGACTTTAATGACCTTGGGTGGTGCACCGGAGGCATTAACTCTAGGATACATTCGGAATCAGCGACTTGTTAATCACTTAAGTGATATAGAAAGTATCCAAGTCGATTGGGAAACCGACTCGGTGGCGGTAAAGACCAATATCGCAGCAACCACGATTGAAGAAAAAACAGCTAAAAAAACGGTAACATCAGGATGTGGTCAAGGTACGATGTTTGGCGACTTGATGACCGAATTTGATGCCTTAGCGTTGCCGATGGGGGCGCAATTACAGCAAGCACATATATATCAACTGATTGAGAAGATTCGTACTCACCCATCGATCTATAAAAAAGCAGGATCAGTGCACGCTTGTGCGGTATTCAAAAACCTCAGCAGTGGACCAGAGCTGATTTATTTTATTGAGGACGTCGGGCGTCATAACGCGGTAGATGCAATTTCAGGACTCATGTGGTTGGATGGCCTTAGTGGTGATGATTTAATCTTTTATACGACGGGAAGGCTCACCTCAGAAATGGTCATCAAAGGTGGACAAATGGGTATTCCTTTTCTGTTGACCAGGTCCGGTGTTACACAAATGGGTTTGTCTTTAGCTCAACAAATTCAAATGACTATCTTAGCCAGATGCTCGGGAGATCATTTTTTAGTTTATGAAGGTTCTCAGCGAATTGTTTTTCAAGCTCCCCAGATTTTGCCAGTATCATAATGCTTTGCAAATTTAACTTTAAAGAAATCAAGATATGGCAATAAAATCAGATCGTTGGATTCGACAGATGGCACAAGAGACGGGCATGATTGAGCCTTTTGAGCCAGGACAAATTAGGGTAAATCAACAAGGTCAGAAAATTGTGAGTTATGGTACATCCAGTTATGGATATGACATTCGTTGTGCTCCTGAATTTAAAATCTTTACCAATATCAACAGTACCATTGTGGACCCTAAGAATTTTGACGAAAAGTCTTTCGTTGATTTTCATGGTGAAGTTTGTATTATTCCCCCCAATTCTTTCGCGCTGGCCAGAACCGTCGAGTATTTTAGAATCCCGAGAAACGTCCTAACCATTTGCGTTGGCAAAAGTACTTATGCTCGCTGTGGGATTATTGTCAATGTCACCCCATTTGAGCCAGAATGGGAGGGCTACGTCACTCTCGAGTTCTCTAATACGACCCCACTACCTGCCAAGATTTATGCAGGGGAAGGCTGTGCTCAGGTCTTGTTTTTTGAGAGCGATGAGGTTTGTGAGACATCCTACAAAGATCGTGGTGGAAAGTATCAAGGTCAAGTTGGAGTGACTCTTCCGAAGACTTAATGATTGACATGATGCAACATCGATGTTTGGTCATAATTTCTCATTAATATGGCTATTTGCATTTCAGCTACTTTACGAGTAAGCTCATGGCAATTTACGCAATAATACGAGCAAAGAGTAGTGCGTTGAGGACTAACTCTTTTCCATAACCCCATAGGACGAATGATGAAACTAAAATTCCCCATCGTGATCATTGATGAAGATTTCCGATCTGAAAATATTTCAGGATCGGGTATTCGCGATCTAGCGGAAGCGATTCAAGCTGAAGGAATGGAGATTTTAGGACTCACTAGTTATGGAGATTTAACTTCTTTTGCGCAACAAGCAGCGCGTGCTTCATGCTTTATTGTGTCCATTGATGATGAAGAGTTTTTAGAGCCTGATCCCGAAGGCATTACGGATGCGATTGAATCCATTCGTTTGTTTGTCCGAGCTGTGCGTAAGCGTAATGAAGATATCCCGATCTTTTTATATGGAGAAACAAAAACATCGCGCCATATTCCCAATGACATTTTGCGTGAGTTGCATGGCTTTATTCATATGAATGAAGATACTCCAGAGTTTGTGGCGCGCCATATTATTCGAGAAGCAAAAGTTTATTTGGACGCTTTACCGCCACCATTTTTCAAATCACTGATTCACTATGCGTCCGAAGGTTCTTATTCTTGGCATTGTCCTGGGCACTCTGGTGGAGTAGCATTTTTGAAGAGTCCTGTTGGTCAAATTTTCCATCAGTTCTTTGGTGAAAATATGTTACGTGCAGATGTTTGCAATGCTGTGGAGGAACTGGGGCAGTTGTTAGACCATACAGGTCCCGTTGCCGCTAGTGAACGCAATGCGGCGCGTATTTTTGGCGTTGATCACCTTTATTTTGTAACAAATGGTACTTCAACCTCTAACAAGATTGTTTGGCACTCGACGGTTGCACCGGGTGATGTGGTGATTGTTGATCGCAACTGCCATAAATCCGTCTTGCATTCCATCATGATGATGGGCGCTATACCAGTATTTTTGATGCCAACCCGCAACAACTTTGGCATTATTGGCCCTATTCCTAAAGAAGAGTTTGAATGGTCTAATATTCAGAAAAAAATTGATAGCAACCCATTTATTAAAGATAAAAATGTTATGCCACGGGTTTTAACGATTACCCAAAGTACCTATGATGGAATTGTTTATAACGTCGAAATGATTAAAGAGATGTTGGATGGTCGAGTAGATTCTTTACATTTTGATGAAGCTTGGTTGCCTCATGCTACCTTCCATGATTTTTACAAAAACATGCACGCTGTAGGCCGTGATCGTGCTAGACCTAAAAAGAGTTTAGTATTTGCGACTCAGTCAACGCATAAGTTGTTGGCAGGTTTATCGCAAGCTTCGCAAATTTTGGTACAGGACTCAGACGAAAGAAAATTAGACCCTACTTGCTTTAATGAGTCTTATCTCATGCATACATCGACTAGCCCACAATATGCCATTATTGCCTCTTGCGATGTGGCTGCAGCAATGATGGAGCCTCCTGGCGGAACATCCCTCGTTGAAGAATCCATTGCTGAGGCCATCGATTTTCGACGTGCCATGCTCAAGGTTGATGAAGAGTATGGACAAGATTGGTGGTTCAAGGTTTGGGGGCCAGACCATATTGCTGAGTCTGGCATTGGGGAGCAAAATGATTGGGTTTTACATTCCAATGATACTTGGCATAATTTCGGTAATCTCGCTGAAGGTTTTAATATGCTAGACCCGATTAAAGCGACGGTGGTTACTCCTGGAATTGATATTGAAGGTAATTTTGGTGAAGAGGGTATTCCAGCCAGTATCGTTACTAAATATTTAGCTGAGCATGGTGTGATCGTTGAAAAGACCGGCTTATATTCATTCTTTATTATGTTCACCATCGGTATTACAAAGGGGCGGTGGAACACGCTCGTTGCTGAGCTGCAACAATTTAAAGACCATTACGACAAGAACATGCCCATCTGGAGAGTATTACCAGAATTTGCTGCAAAGTTTCCAAAGTATGAGCGCATGGGCTTAAAAGATGTGGCAAATAAAATTCATGCCTTCTATCGTGAGCACGATGTTGCCAAAATGACGACGGAGATGTATTTGTCAGATATGGTACCGGCGATGGCACCATCTGAAGCATTTGCGAAGATGGCGCATCGGGACATTGAACGCGTTGGGATAGATGATTTAGAAAATCGTATTACAGCGATGTTAGTAACGCCATATCCTCCTGGGATTCCATTGCTAATTCCTGGTGAGCGATTTAATCAGCGGATTGTGGACTACCTCAAATTCGCTAGAGAGTTTAATGAAAAGTTCCCGGGATTTGAAACGGACATCCATGGTCTTGTTAAAGAAGACATCGACGGCCGAAAAGTCTATTCCGTCGATTGCGTCAGAAACAGCTAATTTTAAAATTAGCTGTTAACAATACTTGTTTTAACTTTAGCGATTGCAGCTAAAACCTGTGCTGGAGCAGTGCCACCGGTATGGTTGCGAGAATTTACAGAGCCTTCAAGGGTTAACACAGAGAAAACATCCTCAGCCATCATCTCTTCGGAGACAAGACAGGCTTTTCTTAAATCGGTGATCGATAAATCTGCAAGATCAACTTTTCGATCTGAGCAATATTTAACTGCATTGGCAACTGCCTCATGCGCATCTCTAAAGGCCATTCCTTTTTTGACGAGGTAGTCGGCAAGGTCGGTGGCGGTTGCAAATCCTTTGAGGGTGGCTTCCCGCAGTTTGGTTTCATAAAAGGTGATGTGTGGCACCATATCGGCAAAAATACGTAAGGTATCAATCACCGTATCTACTGAATCAAATAAAGGTTCTTTATCTTCTTGGTTATCTTTGTTATAGGCTAGTGCTTGGCCCTTCATGAGAGTCAGTAGACTGATCAAATTGCCATTCACACGCCCAGTTTTTCCTCTAGCCAGTTCTGGCACGTCCGGATTTTTCTTTTGCGGCATGATGGAGCTGCCAGTACAAAATCGATCTGGTAGTTGAATAAATCCAAATGAAGGGCTCATCCATAGGACAAGTTCCTCTGAGAATCGAGAGATATGCGTCATGATTAAACTAGCACATGAGCAAAACTCAATAGCAAAATCACGATCAGAAACTGCATCTAGAGAATTCTGGCAAACACCATCGAATCCTAGGAGTTCAGCGACTCTTTCCCGATTGATAGGGTAGCTAGTGCCAGCAAGAGCTGCAGAACCTAAGGGTAAGAAATTCATCCTTTTACGACAGTCTTGAAGGCGTGAAACATCACGACCAAACATTTCAGCATAGGCCATCAGGTGGTGTCCAACCGTAATGGGCTGAGCAACTTGTAGGTGAGTTAGGCCAGGCATGATAGTGCCAGCATATTTTTCTGCAAGCTGACAAAACCCTAAGCGAAGCTCTTGTAATTGGGCGATTGTTTCATCCACCTGTTGTCTTAACCAGAGCCTAATGTCAGTTGCTATCTGATCGTTCCTAGATCTGGCGGTATGTAATCTTTTACCCGCATCCCCAATTAAATGGGTGAGTCTAGCTTCAATATTTAAATGAACATCCTCAAGAGCTAATTGCCAAGTAAAATGATTATTTAAGATTTCCTGTTCTATTTGTTGCAAACCTGAACGTATTTGAACAAAGTCCTCTTGGCTGATGATTTTTTGCTCACTGAGCATTTGAGCATGGGCTAAAGAGCCTTGAATATCAACCTGAGCCAGTCGGTGGTCAAAACCGATTGAGGCTGTATAGCGTTGAACAAGTTCTGAAACGGGCTCAGAAAAACGAGCAGACCAGGCTTTTGATTTATTATCAAGTGAATTATTGGATGATGACATGAATACTAGTATATTGCCCCCAAAGAAGTTAGTCATTGCTTCTCGTGAAAGTCGCCTTGCTATGTGGCAGGCGAAACACGTTCAAGCGCTCTTAAAAGGATTATATCCACAATGTGAAATATCCATTTTGGGTATGACCACAAGAGGTGACCAAATTTTGGATAAAAGTTTATCTAAAATCGGTGGGAAGGGTCTTTTTATTAAAGAACTGGAAACTGCTCTTTTTGAAGGAAAGGCTGACTTAGCCGTTCATTCATTGAAAGATGTTCCGATGGAAATGCCTGACGGCTTTGAATTAAGCGCTATTTTAGAGCGGGAAGATCCAAGGGATGCCTTCGTGTCCAATCAATATGATTCTCTAGCTCAAATGCCTGCTGGTGCAAAAGTTGGCACTTCTAGTTTGCGAAGAGAGTCACAAATTCGTAAAAAATTCCCTCATTTAGAAATTGTGCCACTCAGAGGTAATTTAGATACCCGATTAGCAAAACTGGATCGTGGTGAGTTTGATGCCATGATTTTGGCCGCCGCTGGTTTAACGCGTTTAGAGTTAAGTTCCCGTATCAAAGCCAAAATTGCCCCAGAGGACTCTTTACCCGCAGCGGGTCAAGGTGCTTTGGGTATTGAAATCTTAGCTACGCGAACCGATGTCGCCGATTGGTTAGCACCTTTACGAGATGTTTTGGCGACCTATCAAGTGAGTGCAGAAAGACAAGTTTCAAGGCGTTTAGGCGGGTCTTGTGAAATCCCAATTGCCGCATATGCAACTTGGGATAGTTATCAATCACAACTGCATTTAAGAGCGCTAGTGGCGAATATTGATGGAACTCATGTGATTGAAGCTGTCGCGGATGCCAAAGTGACTGAATATTCACAAGCGATTGATTTAGGTAACAAAGTGGCGAATCAATTGATTGCTGATGGCGCCCAGGCGCTGATCGCCAATTTAGGAAAATAAATTGGCGGGACTGGCATACTCTCGGATAATCATCACAAGACCACGAGAGCAGAATAAAAAATTAAAAAATAAACTTTCTAAAGCCTTTTTAGAAAATGGGATTGATATTCCCATAGATTCATTACCCTTGCTGGAGATTGTTCCAATCTTAGATAAGACCCTTGCAAGTACATTTCATGCAGCTTTAGAGGCTGCCGATTGGGTTACTTTTGTCAGCCCAAATGCCTTTTTAAAAAGTGATCAGTTATTAAAAAATTATGGATATCCTTGGCCGGCAGGATTAAGTATTGCCGTCGTCGGTGGGGGAAGTGAGCAAAGCATTATTGAATCAGGTCTCGAGTTTGCACGAATTGTAAAACCCAGTGATGTAGCCTCCTGGGATTCTGAAGGCTTATGGTTTGAGTTGCAAAAAGTTCAAAAAGACTGGGATGCGACAAACGTCGTGATGGTTCATGGTGATGGCGGACGCACTTATTTAGCGGAGCATCTTAAAGGAGCTGGCGCAAACATTGATGAGTTTGCAGTCTACCAGCGACAAGCGTTGGCAATAGACGATCCCGCATGGCAAGAATTTTATGCACAATACCAACTTCAGCCCAATATGAAAACTTTGTGGATGTTTAGTTCTTCACAGGCAGGCAATGCCCTAATCAAAGGGATGAAAGAGCTTCAAATGAATAACCAACTCTTGCAACTATCCACCGCCATCGTTTCGCATGAAAGAATTCATGAGAAAGTTAGCCAACTGGGTTTTGGTGATATAAAAATGATCCTTCCAGGTGATGATGCTTTGATAAAAACAATCGTAGATGCTTTAAAAAGAGAGTTATGATAATCATCAACCTGGTTAATGAATGAAAGTATAGATATTTTGGGTATGGCAGAGCAAACTTCCCCAGTTTTACCATCTGAAAAGAAAGAACCAAAATCTCATGGAAAGGTTCTTTTCTATTCGAGTATTTTGATCATTTTTGCGTTACTAATTGTGTGGATGGGAGTGAAAATAAATGCTTTATCCCAAAAATTAACTGAGGTAGAGCAACTATCCAAAAACAATGATTATCAGTTAATTTATTTCAATCAAATTTTAGGTAAGTCACTTGAGCCTCAGAATGAAAATTCGGCGACCGCGACTATTGAAATCAAAGATTCTTTAGAGGCCTTTGAAAAATTAACGAATCTCTTAAGCAAGGTCGCTACTTTATCAATAAGGCCCAATGATCAAGTTGCTCCTTCGCAGAGTGTTGAAGAACAAAAAATAAAGCCTAAAAATTCTCCGAGTGTGAATGCAGAAATGCGTTGGTGGTCTCAAATTGGTCACTTCATCTTCGATCCAGCCAAAGATTTTTTATTGAATTTAGTGAAAATTCAAGTACTTGATTCGCGTGTTGAACAATTAGCGATGACTCCATTTTCACAAAAGCAGTTAAAAGAAGAGTTAGTGGTGCGCTTACTCACTTCTAGAGCACTTTTACTGAATGGGTTAGTTCATGAAGCCACACTTGAGGTGGCAGAAGTGAAAAAACTCATTGAAAAAAACTTTGCGATTCAGGATAAACAAACTCAATTTTTTCTGAGTGAACTGCAAATGATTGGTAATAATTTAGAAGACTTGAATAAAAAAGCGTCGCAAAAAATTAAGCCATTAGGTGAAAAGAAATAATGCGATTCATTATTTGGTTAGGTATTTTAGTGGTAACGGCTTTTATTACCGCCTGGATTTTTGATAATAATCATGGTCATGTCACGATGTATTGGAACCAATACCGAGTAGATTTGGCGATGAATCTTTTTTTAGCTTTGAGTTTTTTAGGATTCTTTTTACTTTTCCAGTTTTATAAAATTCTTTCAATATTGATAGTGTTGCCTTTAAAGGCAAAACAGTATCGATTAAAGCAAGAAGAGATTAAAGCCTTAAATGAATTAAAAAATTCGATGGAGCATTTATTTGCTGGAAGATATGCTAAATCTTTAAAGTCGGCTCAGCTTGCAATCCATTTTAAAGATACCTCTCAAGTCAGTCGCATGATTGCGGCTCAGGCGAGTCACCAACTTAAGCAATATTCGGAAAGAGATGCATATCTTGAGAAAATTGATCGGCCAGATAGCTTATCGACGAAATACATCTTAAAAGCACAAATGTTGCTAGATGAGCGAAAAGCAGATGAGGCTTTAAGCACCCTTAATCAGTTACAAAAAAGCGGTGCTCGTCAATTCTTAGTGCAAGCCTTGGCGATGCGTGCGCATCAAATTCTGCAACATTGGCCACAGATGCTACGTCTTGCTAACAGCTTGATGAAAAGAAACTATTTACCACCCGCTTTGGGAAGAGCCAGAGTTCTAGAGGCTTTGACCCAGTGGGTAAATTCGGGGAATGTTAATCCTGTAGAATTAAAAAAACAATGGAGTGAGTTTGGCGCAGAGTTATATACAGATCCTTCATGGGTCAAATTATTTGCGCAAGGCTTTTTGATTGCAGGCGATAGTTCTATGGCAAAAAGTATCTTGGATAAGATGCTAGATCAAGCGCCGGAGGAAAGCTTGCTGGAGATATACCCCAAATGCACAACACATCCTTTATCTTCAACTCCAAGTGTGAACCTGATTCAAAAGCTGGAGGTGTGGATGAAAAAAGATCCTGCACATTCATCCCTTCATTTAGCTTTGGGTGAGGTTTGTGCACATGATCAGCTTTGGGGAAAAGCTTTATATAGTTTCCAACATGTATTGGACTCGACAAGAAGCTCTAGAAAAATGCTTTTATCGGCCCACTTGGGGATGATGCGAATTTATGAAGTGCTAGAAGATTCAGAAAGAAACGCAATGCATCAAAAAGAGGCATTGCGTATATTTTCCAAACTATCTAAGCTAGATTAACGAGGCCGAAATCCACTTGGCTTGTTAAATGGCTTACTTGACTTATCGCGACCTGCGAATCCTTCACCTCTGGGCTTTGTAAAGCGTTGCTCGGAGGGGCTTGCTTGAGGTTTTGGAGCTCTTGCAGCAAATTCACCGAATGGTTTTGAAGGGCTTTTTGCGAAGCTCTCTGTTTTAGGACCTAATTTACGCGCGTCACTACGTTGACCTTTGCCATATTTACTATCTTTTGGCTCGCTACTTACTGGTCTAGCCTCACGGTCTGCTGGCCTAGAATCACGGTCTACTGGTCTGGCTTCACGATCGATTGGTCTAGAATCGCGACCGCTGTTGGATGAGAAACTATTTGAACTATTTGAACGGCTTGGTGCGCGACCACGTCCACCGCCACCACCTCCACGATCTGAACGACCGCCACCTGATCTACTACCAGGACGTGAACTACCCCCGCCTGACTCTGCCTTTTTCTGAGGCTCAAGACCCGGTATCACTGAAGGCGTTAGAGTGTTTTGTGTAAAACGTTCAATACCACGAATTTTGACACGCTCGCTGTGTAAGGCAATCGTAATAGCAATTCCTGATCTTCCAGCTCTACCAGTTCGTCCAATACGGTGGGTATAGTCTTCTGGTTTCATTGGCAAGCCAAAATTAATCACATGGCTAATTGTAGGAACATCGATACCTCTTGCCGCAACATCTGTTGCAACGAGGATTTTTGTTACTCCTTTGCGTAATGAATCAAGGCGACGATTACGCACTGCTTGAGGCATTGCACCATGGAGAGCGCTTGCTGCAAAACCATCAGCACGTAAATTGTCAGCAATATCTTCACTTTCAATTTGAGTACTAGCAAAAACAACTGCTTGATCTAATGCAGGATCAGACAACCAATGGCGCAAAATTTTGTGCTTGTGGGACATGCTATCAGCCCAGTGCATTGTTTGTGTAATGTTGGTATGGACATCACCAGCATGAGCTAATTCGATCCGTGTAGGATTATTAACTAGTTCACTGGCAAGTTCCATGATACGTGGTGCAAATGTTGCTGAGAACATCATGGTTTGACCCAAGTTCTCGCATCGACGATGAATGTTTTCTAGATCTTCAGCAAATCCTAGGTCAAGCATACGGTCAGCTTCATCGACCACTAAATGTTGAACTTTATCTAAACGAATAGCACGGCTATCGTTCAAGTCTAAAAGTCTTCCAGGTGTTGCGACAACAAGTTGAGCACCTTTGAGTGAAGCAATTTGTTTACCATACGGCATTCCGCCCATGATGGTGGCAATTCGAATACCGCGAGCAAATTTAACTAATTCAATTGCATCGGCTGCAACTTGTTGAGCTAATTCACGGGTTGGACAAAGAATCAATATTTGTGGCTCAGCTCTTCCTGGAACAGGTTTGCCGTTGGGGTTTGCACTGAGTACTTGATGAATTAAAGGGATCAAAAAGGCGGCAGTTTTACCGCTTCCAGTTTGGCTGCTGACCATGAGGTCACCACCAAGAATGGCTGCAGGAATAACTTCATCTTGAACCGGGGTCGCAAACTCAAAACCGAGTGCGTTAGTTGCCTCAATGAGGGCAGGGTTAATATTAAAGTCTTTAAATGAAATAGGCATATCTATACACCCTTTTAAGGGTATCTCCAAAGTTGGTACCAAAATAGGTACAGGTCGTCAAAAGGCATCGACCATCAACATGAGGAGTAGGCGCTTCCCAAAATTTCAGAGGAAAAATCTATAAGATCTAGATGCGGCTACGTCGTAAAGACTTACAGACATACCTAATTAGGCAATTTGTGTCAGCAGTGCTGGGGACGATGAATATACTACAATCCGGACTATAGCACGAAAGTATCAGGGTTGTCCCTAATTATTTGTATTATTTCCACAGAATTAGCTTTTTCCGAGAAATTTCATCAGTTTTTCTACGGTCTTTCCATAGGGGGGGTGAATCATTTTCGTACCTGTTAGGGAGCGCATACCCAACCAGCCCCTCGTTTTGAAAATTGGTTTGTAGTGAGTAAACTCATCAAACCCCTTTTTGCCATGGTAAGAACCAATACCGCTTTGACCAATGCCACCAAAGGGTAAAAAATGATTACTGTAGTGAAGCAGGGTGTCATTGATGCATACTCCACCAGCTTGTGTTTGTTCTAATAATGAGCGTAATCTACCCTCGTGCGAACCGAACCAATACATGGCTAAAGGGTGTGGTTTAGAGCGAATAAATTCAATTGCTTCATTGATTTCGTCGTAAGGAATGATTGGCAAAATAGGACCAAATATTTCTTCGGCCATTACTTTTGAAGTACTGATTGCATCGATAACTAAAGAAGGCATGATGCCTTGATGCTTGATGTCTTGATCATTCAGAGGGATGATCGTTGCCCCTTTACTTTGTGCGTCTATCAATAAGTCTTGCCAACGAAGAACTTGTCTTTCATCGATCGCATTGGTGATAGGAGTTTGGTCGGCATACATTCGCTTGAAAGATTCTTTCATCTGAAGAATAAATTCATCTTTCATAGGATGCGGTACTAAAATATAATCTGGAGCGATACAGGTTTGGCCACCATTAAATAACTTGCCATATAAGATTCGACTTGCACAGTCTTTTAATGATGCTGATGAATCGATGATTACAGGCGACTTGCCTCCAAGCTCCAAGGTTACAGGCGTCAAGTTTTCTGCAGCAGCTTTTGCAACTAATTGCCCAGTTGCCGAACTGCCTGTGAATAAAAGATGATCAAAGGGTAACTCGGCAAATTGCTCCGCGATTTGTGGGCCACCGTTCATTACCATGATCTCTGTCGGATGAAAATATTGAGTAATCAGTGTTGACAGGTAGCCAGATGTTCTTGCAGATCGTTCAGAAGGCTTAATCATGACACGATTACCCGCCGCTAAGGCTGAAATAGCAGGGATTAATGCTAAGCATAATGGATAATTCCAGGGGCTCATGATGCCGATGACACCTTTTGCTTGAGGCATTAAAAAGCTTCGACTCGGTTTTAGGTGGATCGGTGTTTTGACTTTTACGGGTTTTATCCACTGATTTAATTGACGAACGGCAAAAGAGGCGGCTTGACGAATGGCAATAATTTCAGCAAGTTGAGTTTCTATAGGGTGACGATAACCAAAATCAGCATCAATGACTTTACACAAATTTTCTTCATTTTCATTTAGCATAGTAATCATGCGCTGAATTCTTCCACGTCGAGTTTCGATATCAGGGTTAGGCTCAAGCATAAAAGCTTGTTTGATATGATCGAAGTCGAAAAATAATGGATTCATGAGGAAAAAATTAACGGTGAAAAAGGAATAAAAGATGCAAACTCAAATAATTACTCTAGGTGGCGGATGTTTTTGGTGCTTAGAGGCAGTGTATCAAGAATTAGTTGGTGTTGAGAAAGTCGTATCTGGTTATGCTGGCGGTTTTGTTGAGTTTCCTGATTATGAATCTGTTTGTGATGGTACAACGGGCCATGCTGAAGTCGTTCAAATACATTTTGATTCTCAAGTAATTTCTATAAGACAAATTTTAGAGGTTTTTTTTGTCATACATGATCCTACAACCTTAAATCGTCAAGGGAATGATGTTGGTAGTCAATATCGCTCGGTGATTTATTGTGAAGATGACACCCAAATCAATGTGGCCTTAGATGTCATTCAAGAACTTAAAAATCAGCGAACTTATCAAGATCCGATCGTGACAGAAATTATGTTAGCCCCAACCTTCTATCAAGCTGAGGATTATCATCAAAATTATTTTGTTACACACCCGTTTCAGGGATATTGTATGGGCGTGGTTGCTCCAAAATTAGCCAAATTTCGTAAAACTTTTAAAGATTTACAAAAAAAATCGAGTTAAGGTGCCAATCGTTGAATGTTCCATTCATCATTGATTTTGATGAAGTTGATGCGATCATGAAGTCTTGATGGACGGCCTTGCCAAAACTCAATACGGTGAGGTTTTACCTTGTAACCTCCCCAATGAGGTGGTCTAGGAGGTTGTTCACCAAACTTGGTTAAATATTTTTCTTCTTCGGATTCTAAAAATTCACGACTAGGAATCACTTGACTTTGAGGTGATGCCCACGCTCCAATGCGAGAAGCTATAGGGCGGGAGAGGTAGTATTGATCGCTGAGATCTGGAGCAAGCATCGTACACGTACCCTCAATACGAACTTGCCGTTCTAATGCATGCCAAAAAAATACTAATGCCACATCAGGATGACTAGCAATAGCCCCACCTTTTTCACTGACATAATTGGTATAAAACACAAAATGCTCCTCGATAATACCTTTTAAGAGCACAATTCGAGCACTCGGGGTACCGGAAGGGTTGATCGTGGCAAGCGTCATTGCATGTGGTTCTGGGCATTGTGCCTTCGATGCTTGTTCAAACCAAAGTTCAAATTGCTGCATTGGATTTTGGTGAACGTCAAGCTCAGAAAGGCTTCCTCTTGAGTAGTTTTTTCTAAGGTCTGCTAGATTTTCCATCGTATCAGTATATCGTTTCTGTGAATCATTGATAATAGTTCTTATGAATAATTTGCCCGAAATCAGCAAGGAACTTGATCAACGCCGTTTAAGCGGTGTTGCTCGTTTATATGGCGAGGCTAATTATGAGATTTTAAAACAATCTCATGTCGTTGTTATTGGCCTTGGTGGAGTTGGCTCTTGGGCGGCCGAGGCGCTTGCTCGCAGTGCTATTGGTGAGATTTCGCTGATCGATTTTGATCAAGTATCCATCAGTAATACCAACCGGCAACTCCATGCCCTTGAGGGTGAGTTTGGTAAATCTAAAGTCGATGTTATGGCACAAAGGCTTCTATTGATTAATCCAGAACTGAAAATCAATATCATTGATGATTTTTTAAAACCCGAAAACATAGATCAGTATGTCAAACCTAGTTGGGCCATTCTAGATGCAATGGATGATATTCAAAGTAAGATTGCTTTGGCGGCTTGGTGCAAAAAAAATAAAAATCCATTGGTCATGAGTGGTGGAGCAGGGGGCAAGATAGACCCAACAAAAATCGAAGTGATTGATATTGCCAAATCAACCCATGATGCGATGTTGGCGAAAATACGCTCGCAATTACGAGCTCAACATCAATTTGAACGTGACCCAAAAAAGAAAATGGGGGTTCAAGTTGTTTATTCATCGGAGCCTAGACTGGGTGCCACGGATGGCGGTTTGTCCTGTGCTGGATATGGCTCAACGGTGATGGTTACTGCCACATTTGGATTTGTTGCTGCAGCAGAGATGATTCGTCAAATCATGGCGTCACATAAAGCGGTCTAATATTTTTTTACTAAGTTTATCTAAAGTTTTACGATTTTTAATCAGGTATTGAATACCGTTAGCATCGGTAATTAACAATGCTTCATTCGATACACGCCGAATATCTTGCTCATTTTTTAGCTTAAGTCGCGTATTACCACGATCTGTTTCAATATCCCAGATACTTGGTAAAGCGTAGGAATTGAGACCGGAAATGCGGTGAATGACAGGAATAAACTCTATTTGTCCCAGGGAATTTTCAACGATGGCTTGATTATCCTTTGTAAGATCAGAAACTTGTTCGAACCATACGAGTTCATGACCATCTTGATCAACAATCGCAAACCCATGATCTGGATTCGTGATTGGGAAAGCCCGAATAATTTTTACTTGGTCATAGGACTGCCCATCAACCAGCTTCAATTTGATGTTTCCAAAAGGATCTTGTTCAAGGACAAAGTTCATGGATGAGTTTCCTTCATTCAACGGATTGAGCGATCTCTGCCGCATGCCGAGCTTGTGCTTGATAAAGTTCGAAGTAAGTGCCTTGTGCGGCCATTAACTCATCATGATTGCCAACCTCAATAATCTCGCCTTTATCTAGAACAATCAACCGATCGGCTTTGCGAAGTGTGGAGAGTCGGTGCGCAATGGCTATCGTCGTTCTACCTTTGACAAGATTATCCAAAGCCTTTTGGATTTCTTTTTCTGTTGTGGTGTCTACTGAGGAGGTTGCCTCATCCAAAATCAGAATTTTTGGATCAATTAAGAGGGCCCTGGCAATAGAGATGCGTTGGCGCTCACCCCCAGATAATGATTGCCCTCTTTCCCCCACTAATGAATCGTATCCTAACGGAAGTCGCAAAATAAAGTCATGCGCATTAGCAGCTTTGGCAGCTTGAACAATTTCGGAACGACTGGATTCAGGCTTTCCGTAAGCAATATTTTCAGCAATCGTACCAAAGAACAAAAATGGTTCTTGTAAAACCATACCGAAAAGTTTGCGTAGTTCTTCCGTCGCAATCATTCTGACATCGATGCCATCAATCTTGACAGAGCCTTCACTTACATCATAGAAACGACAAATTAGATTGACGAGAGTGCTTTTACCAGACCCACTATGACCAACTAATCCAATCATTTCACCAGGTTGAATTTGTAGATCTATATTTTTGGTCACAGAGCGATTACCGTAACGAAAACTGACATTGGATAAATCAATTTGACCCTTAATATTTTTTGGTAGTGAAACCGGATTTTTCGTGTCTGGCACGCTGGACTCATGATCCAAAATATCAAATACACGTTTAGCGCCGGCGGCTGCTTTTTGGGTATGTGAGACGATGCGACTCATTGAGTCCATGCGGCCATAAAATCTCGAGATGTAGGCAAGAAAAGCGGTTAATACACCAACTGTAATTTTATCGTTAGCCACTTGATAGATTCCGAACCCCCAAACGACTAATAGCCCAATTTCCGTCAACAGAGTTACGGTGGGCGCGAATGATGACCAGATACGATTAACGCGATCATTCACTTCAAGGTTGCGTTGATTGGCGGCAATGAATCTATTATTTTCGCGATCTTCTTGGGCAAATGCTTTTACCACCCGAATTCCAGGAATCGTATCGGATAAAACGTTATTGACCTCGGACCAATTACGATCAACTTTTTCGAAACCAAAGCGTAATTTATCGCGCACATAATGAATCATCCATGCGATAAAGGGTAGCGGTAAAAGGGTTACTAAGGCCAATAAAGGGTCAATGCTAATCAGAATACTTGCTGTCATAATCAACATCAGCATATCTGTTAGAAAGTCTAAAAGATGCAAGGATAAGAAAATACAAATACGATCAGTTTCATTACCAATTCTGGCCATCAAATCACCAGTCCTTTTAGCGCCAAAATATTCTAGTGATAAATGAATTAAGTGATTAAATGTTTTGGTCCGCAGCTCCATTCCAATACGTTCGCTGACGAGTGCCAAGATATATGTTTTCCACCATCCAAGTCCCCAAGCAAAAATTGCTGCTAAAAATAACCCACCAAGATAGAGACCTGCTAGTTCAAAGTTCATTTCATGACTTGTTTGAAACGGGATTAAAACATCATCCATCAACGGCATACTAATATAGGGTGGAACTAAAGTCGCAGCAGTAGAAAGCAAGGTCAGCAAGAAGCCAATCAACAGTTCTTTTTTATACGGTTTAGCAAATCGCCAAAGTTTAAATAGCGTCAGAGTAGAGGGGGGGATTTCGGTTTCAGGGTCACAAACCATACAACTTGTTTGATTGACTAGTATTGGACTTTGGCACACGTGACATACGGCCAGGTCAGATGCCGTTGGATCATATGCTGTAAAGTTTTTTTCGAGTTCATCCCGTTGCTCAAAATTGTCTTTAAATTGAGTAATTAAATTATTGAGTGCAAGGGTGTAATGCCAAGTTTGAATTAAGCCCTCTTGTGAGTAGAGCGATAGATGTCCAACACCAGCATGATCACTTAGTTGGAGACGATGATATTCCGTGATGACCCATCGTTGAATTTTGCCACCTTCACATAATTGTGAAATTTCAAAGAAATTTGAAGACTCTTTTCGATGGAGTGTCAATAACGACTTTTCAAAATGCAATCTTTCATTGAGATCAACTTCAACCCAGGTTAGGGATGGTTCTGTTACTTTTTCAAACTGAATTTGCCAACGAAGCGGCATACGGCTTGAAGTGGAAGAAAGGTTAGTCGTTGAGTCCATCAAAAAAGTATAGTCTAGTCTCAAGATACTTGATGGTAATTAGTCAAGTTTGTGCTATATCTCATGAATTTTATTCATCTTTTTAATGAGTCTTCACAAGAGTTTTGTCAACTTTTTCATGCTTTAAGAGTTATAGTGAATATCAGTTAGAATTTAAGGCATATTTAATGGATTTTTCAAATTTAATTAACAAAAAGAAACTTGGGATAAATGTCGCAACTCCTTGATAAAACGATTAATATCCTTGATATCAAGTATATTCGCGGTCCCAATATGTGGTGTTGGGTTGAGGTCTTAGAAGCTCTGATCGACATTGGAGAGCTTGAAGAATACCCCTCCGATAAAATTCCAGGTTTTTATAACCGACTAGTTCAAGCACTGCCATCATTAGTCGAGCACCGTTGCAGTTATGAAGAGCGCGGCGGGTTTTTAAAGCGTGTAGAAGAAGGCACTTGGCCAGTTCACATCATGGAGCATTTAACTCTTGAGCTTCAAGGGCTTGCTGGTTTTGCAGGTGGCTTCGGGCGCGCACGTGAAAGCACAACTTTAGGAATTTATAAATTAATTGTGGCAACGCCTCATGAAGAGGTAACCAAACAAGCCATTTACTTTGCTCGAGATCTTCTCTTGGCCTTGATTCAGGACCGCGAATATGATGTCCAAGCCAATATTGAATTCTTAAAAGAGATGATGGATGATTTATGCTTGGGGCCAAGTACGAGTTGCATTGTCAATGCGGCAAAAGAAAAACAGATACCCCATATTCGTTTATCAAAAGGTAACCTTGTTCAATTAGGTTATGGAGCGAAGCAAAAGAGAATTTGGACGGCCGAGACCGACCAGACGAGTGCCATTGCGGAAACCATTTCTCGAGATAAAGACTTAACAAAATCCTTATTGTCTGCCGTAGGAGTTCCTATTCCTTACGGTGAATTAGTGGATAGTTCAGAGCATGCCTGGGAAGTGGCTCAAGAAATCGGATTACCCGTTGTAGTCAAACCCCAAGATGGCAATCATGGTAGAGGTGTTTTTACGAATCTTCGAACCAAAGAAGAGATATTTTCAGCATATGAAATCGCAAAACCTGAGGGGAGTGGGGTTCTTGTTGAAAAATTTATTCTCGGAGATGAGCATCGTCTACTGGTGGTTGGTGATCAACTAGTTGCTGCGGCCAAAGGCGAGGAATGTAAAGTTCGGGGTGACGGTAAGCACAGTATTTTAGAGTTGATTGAAATACAGATTAATTCGGATCCTCGACGTGGCCCAACGGAAGATTTTCCATTGAATACAGTCAGAATCGACTCGATTGCAGAGTTAGAGCTTAAAAGCCAAGGCTACACATCTGCAAGCATTCCGGAATTAGAGAAAGAAGTATTGATACAACGTAACGGTAATGTTGCATTTGATGTGACAGATCTAGTGCACCCATCAGTTGCCAAAAAAGTAGTACTTGCAGCGAAGGTTGTCGGCTTGGATATTGCGGGTGTCGATTTGGTTGCTAAGGATATTTCTCAGCCCCTCGAGGAACAAGGAGCGGCGATCGTTGAAGTAAATGCAGGACCTGGTCTTCTCATGCATATTAAACCAGCAAAAGGTAAGCCACAACCTGTTGGTCAAGCAATTGTGAACCATTTATTTCCGCTTGAAAATAATAGCCGCATTCCATTGATAGGTGTCTGTGGGTCTAAAGGAGCAACTATTGTTTCAGAAATCTGCGCATATTTTTTCAAGCTGAGTAATTATTATGTTGCCTTATCTAATCGACATGGATTGAGTTTTAATCAACGATCAGTAGATAAAAATGGCAGTTCAGAATGGGAGCTAGGACGACGTACGCTACTCAACCCGCTGGTTGAGGCGAGTGTAGTTGAAAGTACGGCTAAAGGGGTATTGATGCAAGGTATCCCTTATGACTTTTGTTCGGTTGGTATTGTGACGGATATTGATAAAACAAGCTTCTATCCAGAACAGTCCATTGTTGAGGAAAGGCAGTTATTTTCTCTTTACCGAACTCAAGTTGATGTGGTCATTCCTCATGGGGTAGCGGTTATCAATGCAGATGAAACCTTAGCCCACGAAATTGCGCAAATTAGTCCGGCGGAGGTGATGTATTACGGATTAGATCTAAGTAATCCAATTTTAGTCGAGTTCGCCAATCAATCAGGACGATCAATTATCAGCCAAAAAAATCAGATTATTCTTCGCCAAGGAAATGAGCAAGTGTATGTCTTTAGTTTAAGTGATTCAGAGTATTTAAGAGAAGATCCGCAATCCCACCGATTAAGTTATATGATGGCTGCAGTAGGAGCAGCATGGGCGATAGGCATACCATTTCAGACAATTGAAACCGGTATCGAGACGTTTTTCTCTGAGGAGGTTCTTGCATAATGGATTTACAGCGTGTTCGAGCCTTGCGGGGACCTAATTTATGGAGTCGTCATACAGCAATTGAGGCAGTTATTTTTTGCGAGTCGTCTGAGCGCTCTATTGAAGGCCTGTCTGATTTTGAGATTCAATTACGGACCCTATTTCCCCAGTTGCATTTAAGAAGTGTGGGCTTGCAAAATGAGCCTATTTCTATGGCTCATGTGATTGAGCACGTTGTTTTGGGCTTGCAGGCTCAAGCAGGATGTCCTGTCACCTTTAGCCGTACTGTCAAAGTGAAAGATGACGGGATTTATCAAGTTATTGTCGAATATAGTGAAGAACAAGTTGGTCGATTAGCCCTTGACTTAGCATGGAAATTAGTCAGTGCGGCTAGGGCAAAAGAGGCCTTTGATCTGCAGGATGCACTCAAAAAACTAAGTGATTTAGATGAAGATATAAGATTGGGTCCGAGTACTGGATCGATTGTGCAAGCCGCGGTAGAGCGAAATATTCCCTATCGTCGATTGACCCAAGGAAGTCTTGTTCAGTTCGGATGGGGTTCACGTCAAAAAAGGATTCAAGCCGCAGAGACCAGTCATACGAGTGCGATTGCAGAATCGATTGCGCAAGATAAAGAATTAACAAAAGATTTATTGCATGCTGCCGGAGTAGCAGTTCCTTTAGGCAAAGTAGTTGATAACGCTGACGATGCTTGGCGTGTGGCTCAAGAACTTGGCTCCACGATCGTTATTAAGCCACGAGATGGTAATCAAGGTAAGGGTGTTGCTGTCAATATTAAATCTGAAGAGCAAGTACGAGCTGCTTTTGAGGTTGCACAGCATTATGGATCTAAAATCATTGTCGAACGTTATATGCCTGGCCAAGATTTCCGTTTGCTAGTGGTTGGAGATCATTTAGTTGCGGCGGCGCGAAGAGATCCACCACAAGTCACAGGTGACGGTGTTTCAACGATTACCCAGCTCGTTGATCAGGTGAACTTAGATCCTCTTCGAGGAGATGGGCATGCGACCCCATTAACGAAGATTCGCTTAGATGACATTGCCATTGCCACTTTATCAAAGCAAGGCCTGGATATTCAATCGGTGCCACGTCACGGACAAAGAGTGGTTCTGCGAAATAATGCGAATTTAAGTACTGGTGGTAGTGCGACAGATGTCACCGCCGATGTGCATCCTGATTTAGCAGCGAGCGCGGTTTCTGCCGCAAAAATGGTGGGTTTAGATATTTGTGGTGTAGACATTGTTTGTGACGCTGTCTACAAGCCCCTAGAAGAACAAGGTGGTGGAGTGGTTGAAGTCAATGCAGCGCCTGGTTTGCGTATGCACCTGAATCCCTCTTATGGCAAAAGTCGACCTGTGGGAGAGGCCATCATTTCGATGATGTTCCCACCATCGAATAATGGTCGCATACCTGTAGTCGCTGTTTCCGGGACCAACGGTAAGACAACTACCGTTCGATTGATTGCGCATTTATTAAGGTCGCAGGGTAACCGAGTCGGCATGACCACGACTGATGGTATTTATATAGAAAATGAACAAATTGATTCTGGGGACTGTAGTGGACCCAAAAGTGCTAAAAATGTTCTGATGCATCCTGATGTCGATGCTGCTGTATTTGAAACTGCTCGTGGAGGTATTTTGCGAGAAGGTCTTGGATATGATGCCTGTGATGTTGCTGTGATTACGAATATAGGAGAGGGTGATCACTTAGGCATGAATTATGTAGAAACTGTAGAAGAGTTAGCTACGGTCAAAAGTGTTATTGTTCGAAACGTTGCACCTACAGGGTATGCCGTTTTAAATGCTGCAGATCCCATGGTCGTAAAGATTGCCAAAGATTGTCGGGGAGGAATTATTTTCTTTGCGTTAAATGGGCATAACCATGTAATTTCAACGCATCGTGCGCAAGGTAAAAAGGCACTTTTTAGGGACAAAGACCATATTGTGGCGGCGATTGGAAATCGAATTGTTCATCAGATTGCTTTAGCGAATATTCCACTGACAGAAGGCGGAAAAATTGGATTTCAAGTTGAAAATTCCATGGCCTCGATCGCCGCTGCTTGGGCGCTTGATATTGATTGGGCAAATATTGAAAGTGGTTTAAGTCAGTTTGTTAGTGATGTTCAGACGGCACCAGGACGATTTAATATTTTTAAACATCTGGGTGCGACTGTCATCGCTGATTATGGGCATAATCCAGATGCGATACGTGCTTTAGTTCAGGCAACAAATGCTATTCCAGCGAAGAGAAGGCATGTGGTTATCTCTGGAGCTGGTGATCGTCGAGATGATGATATTCGTAAGCAAACACAAATATTGGGTGAAGCATTTGATTCGGTCATTTTGTATCAAGACCAGTGTCAACGCGGGCGCGAGGATGGCGAAGTATTAGCGCTTTTACGTGAGGGTCTTGTAGGCGCTTCTAAAGTTGATCATATTGAAGAAATTCGTGGTGAGTTTTTAGCAATTGATACCGCATTAGAAAGCCTTCAGCAGGATGACTTATGTTTGATTTTGATTGATCAAGTTCAAGAGTCACTCGATTATTTACGAAAAGTAACTAAGCCTTAACAGCAAATTGCAAGTTGAATACTCCAATTCAACTGAGTTTCCATCCAAATTTGAGATTAAAACATTGTAGGAAAATTCTGATTTTTACTAATAAAGTAAATTTCCCAATTGATTTAATCTTTGATAAATATAGAAGTAATTCAACTTACAAAAGTTGTTTTTAATAGTTGTATCAATTATGTAGATTACTCGTACTAGTTATTTTCCTTACTCCTTTTTAGACTCTCACAGTCAACAATATAAAAGGAGAAAAAATTGCTCAACCAAACAAACTCATCAACTGAGCAGGACGTCGATCAATCTGATCAATATTCCTTAAAGCGTCATTTGAAGGCGAGACACATTCGCTTAATGGCTTTAGGATCAACCATTGGGGTTGGTTTATTTTTAGGTTCGGGAACAGCCATTTCGCATGCAGGGCCTTCGATACTGCTTGGTTATTTATTGGCAGGAATCATTGCCTTTATTGTATTGAGGGCTTTAGGGGAGATGGCGGTTCATCATCCGGTAGCGGGTTCCTTTGCGCAATATGCCCACGAATATGTAGGGCCTTTAGCTGGTTATTTAATGGGGTGGGGTTATTGGTTTTATTGGGTAATTGTCGGTATTGCGGAGGTTACGGCCGTTGGAATTTATATGGGCTTATGGTTTCCAGATACCCCACAGTGGATTTGGGCATTAGGATCTCTGGCGTTGATGGGTGGGTTAAATTTTATTGCCGTTCGACTTTTTGGAGAGTTTGAGTTTTGGTTTGCTCTGATCAAAGTTGTAGCCATTATTGCCATGATTGCTATTGGTGTAGGCGTTATTTTTCTAGGCTTAGGTAATCAAGGTGTACCAATGGGCATTTCTAATCTATGGGTACATGGCGGATTTTTTCCAACAGGTATGAGCGGTTTCTTACTTTCGCTCCAAATGGCGGTATTTGCTTACGTTGGTATTGAAATGATTGGCTTGTCTGCCGGCGAGACTGAAAATCCTGAAAAAACGATACCAATTGCGATTGATTCATTAATTGTCCGCATTCTTGTGTTTTATGGTGGAGCATTATTTGTGATCCTTTCGATTTTTCCATGGAATGAAGTTGGTCAGGTAGGAAGCCCCTTTGTCGCCATGTTTGAAAGATTAGGATTAAGAGAAGCTGCTGGGGTCGTTAATTTTGTGGTGGTTACAGCAGCTCTTTCCTCTTGTAATGCAGGCATCTTTAGTGGTGGGCGTTTATTGTTCGGTCTTTCATTAAATTCCTATGCACCGAAAATGATGAAAAAGCTCTCAAAAAATGGCGTTCCATTTATTGCGATTTTAACCACTGTCACGATTGCTTCGCTCGGCGCATTTCTCAATTATTTTGTCCCTGAAGAAGCATTTTTGTTAGTGACTTCAGCGGTTACCTTTATCGGTTTAATGGTTTGGGTTGGAATTTTATCGACACAGTTAATGTTTCGAAAAAAGATTTCGGCTGCAGTTATCAATTCCTTATCGTATAAAAGTTTTTTCTGGCCATATGCATCTTGGATTGCTTTGATCGCGATTGGATTTGTATTTATTTTATTAGCTGTTCAAGAGCAAACTAGGGTCGGGGTTTATGTTGGTATACCTATCTTACTAGCCTTAATTATTGTGTTTTATTTATTTGGATTACATCGTCAAAGCAAACATCAAGGAGAAAGTAAATGATTATCGGAGTTCCAAGGGAAATTAAAAATCAAGAGTATCGGGTGGGATTAACGCCAAACCAGGTTCAATCTCTTGTCATGCAGGGACATCAGGTCAATGTCGAGTTTAATGCTGGGATTGGTATTGGGGTAACAGATCATGATTATCAAATATGCGGAGCTCAAATCCTTTCTACGCCTGATATATTTAAAAAGTCAGAGATGGTGGTCAAGGTCAAGGAACCTCAACATAATGAAATTGCCATGTTAAGTCCTGGACAGATTTTATTTACGTATTTACATCTCGCTCCAGATGTTGAACAAACGAATTTACTGATTACCAGTGGCGTAACAGCGATTGCTTACGAGACGGTTAAAAGTGGAAATGGAGGATTGCCACTCCTTAAGCCCATGAGTGAGGTTGCAGGAAGACTTTCTATTCAAGCGGGAGCTTATCACTTGGAAAAAACGCACGGTGGAAGTGGGACTTTACTCTCTGGAATACCGGGCGTTAAAGCAACACAAGTTCTTATATTAGGTGCTGGTATTGTTGGAACTAATGCAATGCAAATGGCCATAGGAATGGGGGCAAGAGTGACGATTGTTGATAAGAATATTGATCGTTTAAGAGAAATTGATCAAATTTATGGAAATCGAATTCAGACACTTTTTGCTGATGAAGGGACACTTGCAAAATTATTTCAAGAGGCTGATTTGGTGATTGGAGCGGTATTAATTCCGGGTGGAAGCGCACCAAAATTATTAAGGCATGAACATTTAAAATCGATGAAACCAGGTAGCGTTGTTGTTGACGTCGCTATTGATCAAGGAGGATGTTTTGAGACCTCTCAGCCAACTAGTCATGATCAACCATGCTTTGAAGTCGATGGAGTTATTCATTACTGTGTAGCAAATATGCCCGGAGCTGTTCCAAAAACATCAACATTTGGGCTCACCAATGCCACTTTCCCATATATTGAAATGCTGGCTAACGCTGGATTTGAAAAAGCAGTAAAAGACAATATGGCGTTAAGAGAAGGAGTTAGTATTTATGAGCATTATTTAACTTGCCCAGCAGTCAGTCACTCGCAAAAAAGACCTTATAAAGATATTCGGTCATTTCTGAAGTGATATTCATTGTTTATCTTAGTTGAATTTTCCGTGAGGGAAATTCAATAAAGATATAGAGAACATGAGCAAATACCCAACTTAATAGCCAAATGATCATCATCATGACGACTGCTGCTTCAGGAGATTCGATATGGTAAAAGTAAAACATCGTATTACCCAAGAGTAGTAATGAAAAATGGATTAAGAAAGCACAATACGATCGTTGACTAAACCAAATACATAGCTTCGTCCATTGAAAAGTTTCAGAACGATATAGATATTTACCTTTCCAGGCAAGCATAATTGCGATGATGATTTCAAGGATATTTTTGATGTAGATTTCAAAAAAGGTATTACTTACAATTAAGATAGAAAAAAGAATTAACAAGATCCTGGCGGGTACTTTTGTTTCGGGGTGTGAAGAGTCTTCGGCAAGAAAAGCAATAATACCCAAGCCGTAAGCCCCAGCAAAGTAAAAGAAATAGTTTTCAAACGTAGCATCTCGGCTAAAAAACATGAGTGAAGCCACCATCACTAATGAGAGGATCACTAGGATATTGCGATAGCTTTTTAAAAAAAACAATAAACATGATATAAAAATATACAGTTGCCAATCAATCGCAACGTACCAAACACCTACAGAAATTGAGTCGAAACCAAGTAGATTTTGTAAGAAAAAGAGATGCGCCAAGATTTGGTACAAGGTTTCAGGTTCACCAATGTACTCTTCGTAATGAACTGCTCGTGCAAGAGCGGCACAAGCGATTGTAAAAAGAATGGCCGTCATATACGTTGGCACTAAGCGAAGATATCGATTAAAAACAGTTTTGAAAAGACCCTGTTTTTCTAAAGTTTGGGGCAGATTCTTTACAGATAAATAGCCACCAATCACTAAAAATATTTGCACCGCATAACGACCGTATTCCCCAATGAAATCAATAAGACCAGGAAACAGTTCGTGAACTTTAATTGGAATCGGACCGTAGTTACTGAGATGATGAAAGATGATGATTTGGACAGCAATTGTTTTTAAAAAATCAATAACGCAATAGTGATTTTTAAAATTAATTGGTCGGTGAGGCATATTCAGCTAGATTGATGTAAATCGAGATTGTATCTGAAGTTAAAAAGGACTGTATTTACACAGTCCTTTTTTAATAAGAGGCTTTCCATCGAAAAGCTTAGATGCCCATTTCTTTAAAAACTTCTTTAGCGACTCTAAAGCTATCTAAAGAAGCTGGTACGCCACAATAAATGGCGGCTTGCAAAAAGACTTCTTTGATTTCATCCTTTGTGAGGCCATTATTGATAGCGCCGCGCACATGTAATTTGATTTCATGTGGGCGATTTAATGCTGTTAACATCGCAAGATTTAAAAAGCTTCTTGTTTTGCGATCAAGTCCTGGGCGATTCCAAATATCTCCCCAGCAATAAGAGGTCACTAATTCTTGTAATTCTTGGGTAAATGCATCTGCATTTTTGATGGACGCATCAACATACTCTGCGCCTAAGACTTCACGACGTGTTTTTAGACCTTTTTCGAACATTTCACTAGCCATTTATTTCTCCTGTTTAATTAGATTTGTGGTACTTCATTATAAGGTTTACTTCATTGGCAGAGCCAAGTATGACTGAGACTCTTTCATGTAACTTACTTGGATGTATATCTAAAATTCTTTGTTGTCCATTGATGGATGCTCCACCAGCTTGCTCAACTAAAAAACTCATAGGATTAGCTTCGTACATCAGTCTTAATTTTCCAGGTTTATCTGGTTCTCTTTTATCCCATGGATACATAAATACACCACCACGAACTAAAATGCGGTGAACATCTGCAACCATTGAAGCAATCCAACGCATATTAAAATCTTTTTGGCGAGGACCTGTGGACCCTGCAAGGCATTCGCTAACGTAACGCGAGACTGGCGCATCCCAATGACGCATATTCGACATATTGATCGCAAACTCTTTCGTATCTTTTGGTATTTGGACGTTTGCTTGTGTCAGATAAAATTCTTGACTCTCAGGATCTAGGGTAAACATCGCAACACCGTTTCCTACAGAAACAACGAAGATTGTTTGGGGCCCATATAAAGCATATCCGGCAGCAACCTGATTTGTTCCTACCTGAAGAAAATCTGCTTCAGTAGGGGCTGAGGACGAAGATGGATGTTTTAAAATAGAAAAAATAGTTCCAATTGACACATTGACATCGATATTAGAAGATCCGTCTAATGGATCAAAGAGCAATAAAAATGCGCCTTGAAAAGGCTTTTGTATAGCGTAGATCGAATCCATTTCTTCTGACGCCATGGCAGCCAACTTGCCTTTTCTCGAATGATCTTCAAGGAGAACATCATTTGCAAAAATATCTAGTTTTTGTTGAGTCTCGCCTTGGACATTACCAGTTCCAGCGGAACCTAGTAAATTGGCTAGGGCCCCTTGATGCACTGCATGACTAATTTTTTTGCAAGAGTTCGCTACGTCAAGGAGTAAGTCTTTGAGATCTTGATGGATATGGGCATGCTGATCAGCATTCAGGAATTCACGAAAAGTTTTTGATGTGGGTTGTGACATAAAATTTGAATTTAAGAAAGAGCTTTATGGATAACTTCGGAGACATCATTTGACAAACGATGCTGTGCTACTGATTCTAAGCATACACGCATTTGCTCTTTGTAGGGAGCACTAAATCTCTTCCAGTGATCAACTGCGCGTGCCAGTCTTGCCGCAACTTGTGGGTTAATTTTATCGAGCTCAAGCAGACTTTCTGACCAAAATTGATAACCCTTCCCTGAGACATCATG
>CAIPQU010000145.1 GCA_903867305.1 uncultured beta proteobacterium | reverse complement strand
TTCAGAAAAGTAAAATTGCGATGGAGAAAGTCTAAAGGCTCACAACGATCACTAGGATGGATACCCTTTAAGAAATCGGTCATTAAATATAAAAACGGTCAAGTTCACTATCAAGGCAAACCAATGAGCCTTTGGGATTCCTACGGGCTCTCAAATGACGAACTTGGTACTGGATCGTTCTCTCAATATTCTTGCGTTCGGGCATGAACATCTAGCGGTAGGAATCCCCGTCCTTTAGGACGGGGAGGATATCAATGAATCGAAACTGGTAAAACAATCTCAGGTTTTTCAGGACGAATAGAAACCCTTTGAATTAATTGAACTCTTGAAAATGTGTTCGTTTGTGCCATCATGATATCCATACGATTCTGTACTGAAGGTATCTCCGATGCGGACAAAGAACCGTCGTTGGAGTGCACAGCACTCAGAATCAAGAAACTCGAAATTATCCCTAATTTTAATAAGCTTTTCATAGAAGCCTCCATTTTTTTCATATAACCTATCTACGGCATATTCAAAAAAAGTTAAAGGGCAAAACTGATTAGATAAAAATTTCGTAACGGGGGGCTAAAGTTTTTAAATTGAACTCTTCAAGAAGACTTTTCAGTTGGTTTTGAGCCTTCGCCATTTTTCCAGGATGGGGCATTTTGTTCGCAATAATCAGTTCGTTCTTCAACGAGTGTTCCCACCCTACTAATTCCGTTACTGTGACATCATATCCTTTGGACTCTAAGTAAAGGCAACGGAGCACATTCGTGATGTGACTGCCAAATTCTCGGGTATGGATTGGGTATTTCCATAATGCAGTGAAATAGCTATTTTTTAAGGATTCAGATTTATTTTTGTTGAACATACTTGCCAGTTCTGCTTGGCAACAGGGCACTAATATGAGATGTTCGACATTTTTTTCAAGCGCGAATTTGATAGCATCATCGGTCGCTGTATTACAAGCATGAAGCGCAGTTACGATATCGATATTCTTTGGTAATTCAGGGGCAAAAAGAGACTCTTCTGCACTCAAGTGATAAAAAGACATATGTTCAAAATTAAGTTTTTGCGCTAAATTTTGGCAGTAATCCACTAATTCTGAGCGCACATCGATCCCGATGATGTTAAAAGGCGTTGATAAAAGCTTGGCTACAAGGTCATACAGCATAAAACCCAAGTAAGACTTGCCTGAACCAAAATCAATCAGTTGGAATGTTCCTTTTTGAGCAGTAACCGACTGAATAATCGGTTCAATGAATTGAACGAGGTGGAGCACTTGCTTGATTTTTCGGCGACTATCTTGATTCATCTTCCCATCGCGCGTCAAAATGTGTAATTCTTTCAACAGGTCAATGGATTGATAGTCTTTCACAGCATATTTATCGACCGTAGCCACAACTTTATTTTTTGGCATGTATGTGTTCTTAAAAACTTCTCAAATTGTTGGGGGCAGGGTTTATACTAATCTGTTAGTATAAGCATCATTCAGTCATAGTTATTTTAAAAGTTTTTAATTTTTATAAGATACTTTATTTTAATTTTCAATGAAGGCAGGACTAATACTTACTCATGCCTAGACCCCTAGCTCTCAAACTTTTTTTTCGAAATAGCGCCTATTTTGTCTTTTTAATGCTTTTGGCATCATGCTCTGTGTTTGAAAAAGACACAACTCCTGTCAAAAATGTCTCACAAATTGAGAAAACATCTGATCAAGTACCCAAAATTGCGCCTCAGTGGTGGGAGCAGTTTAGTGATGTTCAATTGAATCGCTTAGTTGAGCAATCATTAAAAGACTCACCTAGTATTTCTTCTGCAGATGCCAGAATGGAAACTGCGCGTGCCTTAATGGCATCAAACCAGTCGGTTTTACTCCCCCAGGTAGCGCTTAATACCCAAGTTAACCGTCAGCGCTTATCCGAAAACTATATTTTTCCACCTGGGTTTAATTCGATCACTGATTATGGCTATATTGCTGGTACCTTTAATTGGTCCCTCGACTTGTGGGGTAAACAAAAGCGGCTCATTGATGGTGCTAAATATCGACTGGTCAGTGCGCAAGCGCAAATCGATACGGCTAAATTAAATCTAGTGATAGCGGTGGTCACTGCATATATTGAATATGACTATGCATGGAAAAACCTATCGATTACAAAAGTAGACTTGAAGACTCGTTTAGACCTCCTAGAAATTGCTCAGGAGAGATATCGTGCTGGGACCATTGATCAGGTAATGTTAAATCAAGCCAAAATTGATTATGAAGATAGTCTTGTACAAGAATCGATGGTTAAAAATCGAGTTGCTTTATGGCGCCATCAATTGGCGGCGCTCGTTGGCCAAGGCCCCAGTTATGGAGATCAAATACAAGCACCGAATCTTCAGGTGGACATGATCGCCAAAGAAAAAATCACTAAAATACCCTCCGATTTAATTGCAAGGAGGCCTGATTTACAAGGTTTGCTGTCTCAAATTGAGGCATCTCGCCAAGATCTGCAGGCAGCGAATTTAGACTATTTACCGAGTTTTGATATCACTGGATATTATGGTTTTCAAGCTTTTGGATTAGGAAATCTAATTAATCGTAGTAGTCAAATTTTTAGTTTGGGCCCGGTGATTAATTTACCCATTTTTAATGGCGGTAAGATTGATGCGAATGTTGCGTCAAAAGAAGCCACAAAAAATCAAGCCATCGCAGATTATCATGAACAATTACTCATGGCACTCCGGCAATCAGCTGATGGTATTACTAGTCTGCAAAGTTCTTCTAAAGAGTGGAAGTCAATTGACCAATCGATGCAATTCGCAAATCAAGTATATGAAACGTTTATTCAGCGTTATCACGCCGGAGTGATGTCTCAGGAACAGCTCCATCAAGGCCAAATAGTATTAGATCAAAGAAAATTAGCAGTCTTCAATGCTCAAAAAAATATCTTTAATGCCCATATCAGTTTAGTTCAGGCCCTTGGTGGAGGATATATGGCGAGTATTCCACAACCTTTAACAACTTTAGCAAAATAATGATAGAAAAATCATGACAACAAACACTAGTTCAGAAAATCATCCAAAGACATATAACCGAAAATTGGCATTCCAAATTTTCTTTGGATTGCTGATCGTTTGTTTGATCGTTTATTCGTTGTATTGGATGATTGAGTCGAGTCATTATGAAACCACAGATAATGCGTATGTTTCAGCTCCGCAATTGCAAATTAGTGCTCAAGTAGAAGGCACTGTTGCTGCAGTCCTCATAGGAGAAACACAAGAGGTCAAAGTCGGTGAGTTACTTTTTAAAATTGACAACACGGAATCCAAAATCGCATCAGAAATAGCTGATGCTGACTTAGTCAAAGCGATTCGTTCGGTGAGATCTAACGTATTGCTTGCGAAAGTTAAAAAACAAGAACTAGATCGCACTAAATTAGACTATGAGCGTCGCTTCAGTTTGCAAGGTGGGGGAGCCGCATATTCGGCTGATGAATTAGCGCATTTTAAATCGCAGTTTGATGTTGCTCAAATATCCTACGCTCAAGCTCTTGAAAATGCGGACGGCATTCTGGATTTGGCTCAAGTCGCTAATCATCCAGATGTGCTGCGGGCTGAGGGTATGTCAAAGAAGGCTTACGTGGCTCTTCTTCGAGCTGACGTTGCTGCACCAGTGAAAGCTATTGTAGCTCGTCGTTCTGCACAGGTAGGTCAACGTGTTTCTCCGGGAGTACCTTTGGCGACCTTGGTACTGAGTGATGTCATGTGGGTTGATGCCAATTTTAAAGAAGATCAATTATCGAAAATGAGGATTGGTCAGTCCGTAAAATTAGAAGCGGATGTGTATGGCAGTAAAGTAAGTTTTGGCGGAAAGGTCTCGGGATTTTCTCCAGGAACTGGGTCGTCCTTAGCTGTTTTACCAGCACAAAATGCCACAGGAAACTGGGTTAAAGTAGTGCAACGTTTACCCGTCCGAATTGCGATTGATCCGGAAGACTTAAAAAAATATCCTCTTCGCGTTGGCTTAACTATGACAGCGAAGGTCGATGTGCGAAATGCCGAAGGTATTGCTTTACAATCGATGCAAAAAAACGAAACCATGCAGACTGATCTTTATGAGCAGCAGACGATTGCTGCTCAGGGGCATGTCAAAAAAATCATCTCGCATGCATCGCACTAGAGTTCACCATGGCTGATACTACTCAAGCCTCTTTGCAGCCTTCATTTTCCGAAGGAGTTCAGCCACTGCATGGATATAAATTGATTCTCGCGACGTTTGCTTTAGGCTTGGGATCTTTTATGAATATCCTTGATATCTCTATTGCCAATGTTTCACTACCAACGATTGCGGGTGATTTTGCAGTAACGCCCGCTCAAGGAACTTGGGTCATTACGTCTTACGCTGTTAGTGAAGCCATTATGTTGCCATTGACAGGGTGGTTATCGAGTCGCTTTGGGGAGATACGACAATTTGTCATTGCTACTCTTTTGTTTGCGCTAGCGTCAGCGATGTGTGGGTTAGCTGTTTCATTTCCGATGTTGTTAATTAGTCGGGTTTTACAAGGGATTGTGGGCGCTTCAATGATCCCATTGTCGCAAGCACTCATTATTAAAAGTTTCCCCCCTGAAAAAAGAGGGATGGCATTGGGTATTTGGGCCATGACCACGATTGTCGCGCCGATTATGGGGCCTATTATTGGCGGATGGTTGACCGATAATTATTCTTGGCGCTGGGTTTTTTATATCAATATTCCATTTGCCATCCTCTGCGCATATTTAGTCTTTTGGTTATTTAAAGGTCGCGATAATGTGCGTGTCAAAAAACCGATTGATAAAGTTGGCTTATTGCTTTTAGCTGTTGGGATTGGTTGCCTACAAATTATGTTGGATAAAGGCAATGAGCTTGACTGGTTTTCTTCTTCAGTGATTGTGGCGATTGCTTTAACCTCATTCATCGCATTAGTTAGTTTTGTTTTATGGGAGTTGGGTGAAGAACATCCCGTAGTGAATCTTCGATTATTTCAATTAAAAAATTTCCGAATTGCTTCAATTTGTTTATTTTTTGGTTCATTTGCTTTTTATATCTTCGTAGTGATTGGCCCATTGTGGATGCAGACTCAATTGGGATATACCGCATTTACTGCTGGTTTAGTGATGGCGAGTACAGGATTACTAGCGATTGTGGCAGGGCCTTTTTTTGGCTCTCAATTACCAAAATTAGGCGCTCGACGAGTTGCGACTTTAGGGTTTACCTGTTTTGCCATTGGCGCTATTTTTAGTTCTATTACCACTTCGGATGTCAACTATCATTATCTTCAGCATACTAGGATCATCATGGGTTTAGGTGTTGCCGGTTTTTTTGTCCCCATGACAGCAATTTCACTTTCTCAGTTGCGGCCTGATCAGATGGCGGCAGGCTCAGGGCTAACAAACTTTTTAAGAAATTTAGGAGGTAGTACGGGGACAGCAATTGGCATCACAGTGTGGCAAAACGAAGCAATCCGCAATCATGCCATTATTACGGAATCGTTATCGACGAATAATCTTGCGCTCACAAATATGCAGGATCAGTTAACGAATGCTGGAATTTCTCTAGAAGGGCAATTACAGCTTTTGGACTTAATGGTAAGTTCACAAGCCTACGTTTTATCTACAAACCACTTACTTACCTTGGCAGGGTTGATGATGTTGAGTTTAATTCCAGTCGTTTGGTTTGCTAAACCACCATTTGGAGCAGGGGGTGGTGGGCATTAAATGTTGACTAATGCAACCAAATCGCGGTGTTTTTGGATTTTTTAGAGAGCTCCTCCATCAATTGATGATGAAGATCTTCCTCTTCCTTATTTGCTTTTAAAACAAGAAGTTCTGAACTTGCAGGTAAAGGTGAGTTTAACTGGGTTAGATGGTTGCTTTGGGTTGCATGCTCCATCATTAAATCATTTTGCCCGCGAGTCATACATAAATAAACTTCTGCTAAAAGTTTGGCATCCAATAAAGCACCATGAAGCGTCCGGTGATCATTTTTGACGCCGAAGCGATTACAAAGATCATCTAATCGATTTCTTTTTCCGGGGAACATTCTTTGTGCATTCGTCAGAGTATCAACCACTCCTGAGATGATCTCGCTAAAGGGTTTTTTACCGAGTCGTTTAAACTCCATATCCAAAAAGCCAAGGTCAAAAGCCGCATTATGAATAATGACTTCTGCATCACTTGAGAAATTGACAATATCATTAGCCACTTCTGAAAAGATGGGCTTATCTGCCAAAAAATCATCTCGTAAACCATGAATGGCGGCTGCCGCCTCTGGCATTTCTCTTTCTGGATTGATATAGAAATGCAGAGTGTTACCAGTTGGGCGACGATTGATTAATTCAATACAGCCAATCTCAACTAAACGATCACCATTCGTTGGGTGCAGGCCAGTTGTTTCAGTATCAAGGATAATTTGACGATTTGTTTGCATAAAGATTATTTAGATATTTTGTAAGATTTTAAGCTAAATAGGGAGGCTATGAATTGATTCACAAGCCATAGTTATCCTAATGACTTTACTTTAGATTCTTTCACCAATACTTTTGCAGGTAATCCTTATTGCTTGGAGCCTTACAACACTCAAGACCATGAAGCCTCTAATGCTCCCTCATTGGCTAATTGGTCGGCTAATTCATTACCTAGGTCTCCTGAGTGCCCTTTAACCCAATGCCAGCGTATTTCATGAGTAATAATTAATTGATCCAATATCACCCAAAGGTCGACATTTTTGACAGGTGCTTTTGAGGCGGTTCTCCAATTCGATTTTTTCCAATTTTGTAGCCACTCGTTAACGCCTCGATTCACATATTGGGAGTCGGTAAATAACTCGATCAGACAAGGAGATTTGAGGGCTTTCAAAGCTTCGATGACTGCCGTCATTTCCATCCGATTATTGGTGGTATTTTTTTCACCACCCTTGAGGAGCTTTTCCTTGTTTCCTGAGCGTAAAACCACTCCCCAACCACCAGTCCCAGGGTTGCCTTTACAAGCCCCATCCGTGTAAATAATCACGGTCGGTTTATTGGTCGTCATTGGTATTATTCCGCATCAAAGTATTTTGGGAATGCGTGGCTGGCTTCAGAACATTTGAAATCCTCGACCGACTATTTTTAATTAAACCCACTAGCCTTTTTGCAGGGGTACGTTTGACCGCGCTTAACATAAAGACCGAACCTAAAAATGGCCACCAACGATCTCCTACCTTGTCTAGAAAAGTAGGACCTTGTAGGCGCACATTTTTTTTGATGGGCATACCATAACAACCAAACTTGCCACGATCAATGGAGTAATTCAGTAAATTCAGCCAGTCTTTAATTCTGCGGTGCCCGATAAACTGTCCCTCGCGAGGGAGGAAGGGATGGTTCAATAATTTACCACTATATTGCCTTAGTCCCCAAAGGCTCATTGGATTGAACCCGGAAATGACGATTCTGCCTTCTGGTCTTAGTACGCGGTGCACTTCTCTCAGAGCTTCGTGGGGATTTTCCATAAACTCAAGAACATGCGGTAGGGCAATTAAATCAAGGCTTTCATTCTCAAAAGGCAGGTCGTAAATAGAAGACTGGCAGATGACATGAATTTGGGGATTAGCGATGTGATTGATAAAGGTTTGGGATGGGAGTAGCATTTGCCAACGGTGAGTAATGCGATTGGCTGCTAGGCAGGAAAGTTGAGGTAGACCAATTTGCAGTGCTTCAAAACCAAAGGCATCCTCTACGGCTTTACCAAATTGGTTTTCTTCCCAATCTAAAACATATTGTCCTGGGGAGGTATGGAGCCAGTTATCCCATTCGGTTGGGGTATGATTGGCATTTTCCTGGTCACTTGGTATCATCGTTCTAAATTCATGCAGTCTACAGTTATTTCATCCATCTTTTGGAAATTCATTTGAAAAACAATTTAGTGCAGTTTAAACAAATTCCGGCGTTTACAGATAATTACCTGTGGGTATTGGAACAAAATCAGCAGGCTTGGGTAGTTGACCCAGGGGATGCAGACCCTATCATTGCATTTTTTGAAGCACAAAGTATTACTTTAAAAGGTATCTTAATTACGCATCATCATCAGGATCATATTGGCGGAGTCGTCAAGTTACAAGAGTGGGCCAAAAACAATGGTCAAGTTGGCTATCGGACTGTGGGTCCTTTGCACCCCCAAATTACCATGCTTGATCAAGTCTTGCATCAAGATGACGAAGTCGATATATTCCCTGCAGTCAAACTTCGGGTTTTTGAAGTTCCTGGCCACACATTAACCCACATTGCATACTACTTGCCTTCGGGCCCACATAACTTGATCCCAAGACTTTATTGTGGAGACACTTTATTTGCCGCCGGATGTGGTCGGCTATTTGAAGGCTCTGCAGAGCAGATGTATCATTCTTTAGCTTATTTTAAGGATTTACCTGATGAGACTTTGGTCTGTTGCGCACACGAATATACACTCTCAAATTTAAAGTTTGCTGGTTTTGTTGATTCCCAGAATAAAGATTTATTAGACTGGACGCTAAAAGCTCAGCAGTTAAGGACGAGTAATCAACCAACGGTACCAACAACGATTGGCCTTGAGAAAAAGGTGAATCCATTTCTGCGGTGTGATTCCGAGAGTATTTTGCAATCTGCTCAGCTACATGCTGAAAAAATATTACCTTCACCCATTGAGGTTTTAGCAACGATTCGTCTGATGAAAGATAGTTTTAAATGAATCGTATTTTTTATGCCATCGTATTTGTGGTACTTTCCCTATCAGGGTGTGCCTCGAATAACTTGACTAGTAATACGATGTCAAGTAATGCCTTGTCTAATACTTGGACCAATGAGCCAGTTCAAAGGCCACAGGATATAGAGATTACTATTCCTATCAATGTGAAAATCAATGATGATTTGTGGGACAGGATTCGTCAGGGCTTCGATATCCCAGACCCAGATTTAGAAATTATTGATCGCCATGTTCGACAGTTACAGGCAAATCCTGTTGATGTGAATCGAGTATTGCAACGTTCTTCTTCTTATTTGTTTTACATTATTGAAGAAGTTGAAGACCGGAATATGCCGAGTGAATTAGCGTTATTACCATTTGTAGAAAGTGCTTTTAATCCCAAAGCGATTTCCCCAGTGAAAGCTGCTGGGATGTGGCAATTTATGCCCGCCACAGGAAAAAGCTTTAACTTAAATCAAAATATATTTCATGATGAGCGCGGAGATATTGTGAAATCGACCCGTGCCGCTTTAGATTATCTGCAAAAGTTATATGACATGTTTGGCAGTTGGCAATTAGCTTTAGCTGCCTACAATTGGGGGGAAGGCTCTGTTTCTAGATCGATTGCTAAAAATCAAGCGGTTAATTTAAATACGGATTACTTCAGCCTAAAAATGCCGAATGAAACTAAAAATTACGTTCCTAAATTACTGGCTTATAAACGAATTATTGACCAGCCTGAAAAGTATGGGTTTAAGTTACCTAAAGTTGATAATCACCCCTATTTTGTGTCTATTCCGGTGGATCAAGACATTGATGTTGATAAGGTTATTGAGCTTTCAGAAATTTCACGTGAACAATTTTTAGCGCTCAACCCCTCTTACAATAAGCCTGTTATTTTGAAGGGTTTTAATCAAGATATTCTTTTACCTTACGGAAAAGCAGAGCTTTTTCAACAAAATTTAAGTAAAAACACTTCCCCATTAGCGTCATGGACTGTTGTGAAGGTCAATAAGACGGATAAAGTCGAGAGTTTTGCTGCAGATTTAGGTGTCGATGCAGACCAAATCAGAGAGCTTAATAATATCCCCAAGGGGATGAAAATTCGGATAGGTTCAACCTTATTAATTCCTAAACAACCATTTCATCAAGGCGATGTCTCTAATGAGTTGGCGAAAAACCCTGTAATCAATTTAGAACGCGAGTTTGTGGCTGTTCCAGTGGTCATGAAGTGTCATGGAAAAAAATGTATACCCGTGCCTAGTAATGTAGCAAATTACGCATCCAAAGGCTCAGGCTCGAGTCAAAGCTCAAAAAATACCCAAGTCGCAGATAAATCGAGTGTGAAGAGTGCGCAAGCCTTGAAAGGGAAAGAGGCCAAATCTAAAGCTAGCACTTCAGTGAAAGCGACTACTACTCCTAAAACAACAAACTCAACACCAAAGCCCCTAATAAAGAATCCTCATCGATTAAAAGTGCTTCCTTGAAGAAAAAAAGTGATAAAGGCGATCAGTAATCCCTAGTTTTGTTAGCGGAAATTTTTTGCTTGGTATAATGATTATGTTTTATAACTTCCTACATATCCCTAGCGCTTAAATAGATTTCCTCCCGTCAAAACAAACCTCCGGGATTCGTCTTTGGGGAATGGATCTTAGGGCAGCAGGGTAATGGAGAATGATTTGCTGCCAATATCGATAAATAAACTAACTACCTCCTTAACGACCTCTTTACCACCTGCAGTGCTTGTGCTTGCCGATGGAACAACGTTTATAGGCCAAGGGATTGGGTATTCTGGTGTAACCTCAGGTGAAGTTGTTTTCAATACCTCCATGACGGGTTATCAGGAAATATTCACAGACCCTAGCTACACTCAACAAATTATCACCCTTACATACCCGCATATAGGTAATGTAGGTGTTAATGAAGAAGATAATGAGTCTTCAACTATTTATGCAGCGGGTATCATCATTCGCGCGTTATCCCCGATTTCTTCGAGTTTTAGAGCTCAGCAATCATTAAATGATTTTTTAATTGCAAAGAAAATTGTTGGAATTGCTGGGATAGATACAAGACACCTCACTACGCATCTTCGTGAGCATGGCGCGCAAGGTGGTGCGATCGTCACTGGCCAAAAAGGGCAGACGATCGAAGAACTGACGCAGATCGCGAAATCCCAAGTAGGCCTATTTCCCGGTATGACAGGTTTAGATTTGGCTAAAGTGGTTTCTACGACAACGTCCTATGAATGGCTCGAAGGGGAATGGCATTTGCATGGTCCTGATGATAAAACTGGATTTAATATAGTTGCCAAGACCAAGCATGTCGTCGCCTATGATTTTGGTGTAAAGAGAAATATCTTGAGAATGCTGGCACAGCGTGGTTGTCGAGTGACTGTAGTACCTGCTCAAACGAGTGCGCAAGATGTTTTAGCAATGAAACCGGATGGTATCTTCTTATCGAATGGGCCAGGCGATCCAGAGCCTTGTGATTATGCAATTGCTGCAACAAAGATCTTTTTGGAAAAGAAGATTCCTTTATTTGGCATTTGTTTAGGTCATCAGATTATGGGCTTAGCTTCTGGCGCAAAGACCTTGAAAATGAAATTTGGACACCACGGTGCGAATCATCCAGTGAAGGATTTAAAAACGGGTAAGGTCGTCATTACTTCCCAAAATCATGGATTTGCAGTTGATGCAAAGACCTTACCTAGCCATGTTGAGCCAACGCATATTTCTTTATTTGATGGCTCTTTACAGGGGTTAGCTTGGACTGATCGACCTGCATTTTGTTTTCAGGGACATCCAGAGGCTTCTCCAGGCCCTCAAGATGTGGGATATTTATTTGATCGCTTTATTCAGTCGATGTGAGAGTTTAGATGCCAAAGCGTAGTGATATTGAAAGTATTTTAATTATTGGTGCAGGCCCCATTGTGATTGGACAGGCATGTGAGTTTGACTATTCTGGGGCTCAGGCATGTAAGGCATTAAGAGCGGAAGGCTTTAAAGTGATCTTGGTCAACAGCAATCCTGCGACCATCATGACTGATCCTGAAATGGCTGATGTGACTTATATTGAGCCGATTACATGGGAAGTACTAGAACGTATTATTGAAAAAGAGCAGCCTGATGCTATTTTGCCAACCATGGGTGGACAGACGGCCCTGAATTGTGCATTAGATTTGTTTCGTAATGGCATTTTAGAAAAATATAATTGTGAATTAATTGGTGCTTCACCGCAGGCGATTGATAAAGCAGAAGATCGTCAGAAATTTAAAGAGGCCATGACTCGAATCGGCCTAGGTTCGGCAAAGTCTGATGTGGCCCACTCTTGGGAAGAAGCTCAACAAGTCCAGCAAAAGATTTCATTAGAAACTGGTGGTAAAGGTTATCCAGTGATTATTCGACCATCCTTTACGATGGGTGGTTCTGGTGGCGGAATTGCCTATAACCGACAAGAGTTTGAAGAAATCTGTAAGCGTGGTTTAGATTTATCTCCAACGCATGAGCTTCTTATTGAAGAGTCTTTGTTGGGGTGGAAAGAATATGAAATGGAGGTTGTCCGCGACCGAAACGATAACTGCATTATCGTTTGTTCGATTGAGAACCTTGATCCGATGGGCGTTCATACAGGAGACTCCATCACGGTAGCGCCTGCTCAAACCTTAACTGATCGCGAATATCAGATTATGCGAAATGCATCGATTGCTGTTCTTCGCGAAATTGGGGTCGATACTGGTGGATCAAATGTTCAGTTTGCTGTGAACCCAAAAGATGGTCGCATGATTGTGATTGAGATGAATCCACGGGTATCCAGATCATCTGCGTTAGCCTCTAAAGCGACAGGATTCCCGATTGCGAAAATTGCCGCAAAACTCGCTGTTGGGTTTACCTTAGACGAATTACAAAATGAAATCACTGGTGGAGCTACACCGGCCTCCTTTGAGCCCTCGATTGATTATGTTGTCACGAAAGTTCCTCGCTTTGCTTTTGAGAAATTCCCTGAAGCTGACAAGCATTTAACGACACAAATGAAATCTGTCGGTGAGGTCATGGCAATTGGCCGGACTTTCCAAGAATCATTTCAAAAAGCCTTGCGCGGATTAGAGGTTGGCGTTGATGGCCTTGATGAGAAAACGACGAATATTGATGAGGTTATTACTGAAATTAAAGCACCAGGTCCAGAGCGTATTTGGTATGTGGGTGATGCATTTCGCTTAGGCATGAGTCTTGAAGAAGTTCATGAACACACCGCTATTGACCCTTGGTTTTTAATACAGATTCAAGAAATTATTGAACTTGAAAAAACCATTTCTCAAAGAGCTTTGAGTTCGCTTAGTGAAGAAGAGTTTAGGTTTATCAAGCAAAAAGGATTTTCTGATCGTCGCTTAGCGAAGTTGATGACATCTGACCCTACCGAGGTCAGACAAAAACGTCATGAGTTGGGAATACGCCCCATCTATAAGCGGGTTGATACCTGTGCTGCCGAATTTTCTACCAACACCGCTTACATGTATTCGACCTATGAAAGTGCTCAAGGTGTTTGTGAGTCAAAGCCGACCAACCGACAAAAAATTATGGTCTTAGGTGGCGGCCCCAATCGAATTGGTCAGGGCATTGAATTTGATTATTGTTGCGTTCATGCGGCTCTTGCGATGCGAGAAGATGGCTATGAAACCATTATGGTGAACTGCAATCCAGAAACGGTTTCAACTGACTATGACACTTCTGATCGCCTGTATTTTGAATCGTTAACACTAGAAGATGTGTTAGAGATTGTTGCCTTGGAAAAACCTTTGGGTGTTATTGTTCAATATGGTGGACAAACGCCACTCAAATTAGCTTTAGATTTAGAAGCCAATGGAGTACCGATTATTGGAACTTCACCAGACATGATTGACGCTGCTGAAGACCGTGAGCGTTTTCAGAAATTACTCAATGAATTGCAATTAAGACAACCACCAAATCGCACGGCTAGAACCGAAGACGAAGCCCTCAGCTTAGCTTTAGAGATTGGCTATCCCCTTGTTGTTCGACCATCCTATGTTCTTGGTGGTCGGGCTATGGAGATTGTGAATGATGGCACTGATTTGCAGCGCTATATGCGAGAGGCTGTTAAAGTTTCACATGACTCCCCGGTTTTACTCGATCGATTCTTAAATGAAGCGATTGAATGTGATGTCGACTGCATTAGCGATGGTCAGCGGGTGTTTATTGGTGGAGTGATGGAGCACGTTGAACAAGCTGGCGTGCATTCAGGGGATTCTGCGTGTTCTTTACCACCATACACACTATCACAGGCAACGATTCAGGAATTGCGCCGTCAAACCCAAGAGATGGCCAAAGGACTTCACGTTGTCGGTTTAATGAATGTTCAATTTGCCATACAGCAAGTGGATGGTCAGGATGTTGTCTTTGTTTTAGAGGTGAATCCTAGAGCATCGCGAACCGTGCCATTTGTTTCGAAAGCGACTGGCTTGCAGTTGGCAAAAATTGCCGCACGTTGTATGGTAGGGCAGACTTTAGACCAACAGAACATTGGCGAAGAAGTCATTCCGAGTTATTTCTCAGTGAAGGAAGCTGTATTCCCATTTAATAAGTTTCCAGGCGTTGATCCAATTTTAGGGCCAGAGATGCGTTCTACTGGTGAGGTAATGGGTGTTGGTAAAACTTTTGGTGAAGCTTTATTTAAGTCACAGTTAGCCGCGAGTACGATTTTACCTACAAGTGGCACAGTGCTACTTTCTGTTAAAAATGGTGATAAACCCCGCGCTGTAGAGGTTGCAAAAATGCTACATGGGATGGGTTATCCGATCGTTGCAACCAGAGGCACTGCGAAGGCAATTGAAGCCGCTGGTATTCCAGTGCGTGCTGTGAATAAGGTCAAAGAAGGTCGTCCTGATATTGTGGATATGATTAAAAATGGTGAGATTACACTAGTATTCACGACAGTGGATGAAAATCGTATCGAAATTGCTGATTCAAGATCGATCCGCATCACATCTCAGTTGAATAAAGTGACATACTACACAACCATTAGTGCAGCTTTAGCGGCAGTAGCAGGAATACGTGCAATCAATGAACTTGAGGTTTATGATTTGCAAAGCTTGCATCATTCTTTACAATCATAATTATTTTTTTAGTTGAGTATATAAGCAGAATATGAGTACGATTCCTATTACAAAAATTGGTGCAGAGCATTTAAAAGAAGAGCTTCAGCGTTTAAAGTCTGTAGAGCGTCCTGCAGTTATTAACGCAATTTCTGAGGCTCGGGCGCAAGGAGACCTTTCTGAGAACGCAGAATATGACGCGGCTAAAGAGAAGCAGGCCTTTATAGAAGGTCGCATAAAAGAAGTAGAAAGTAAGCTTGCGCAAGCTCAAATTATTGACCCTGCATTGATTGATGCGGATGGAAAAATTGTTTTTGGCGCTACAGTTGATTTAGAAAATCTTGAAGATGGTACTAAGATGACTTACCAGATTGTTGGTGATGATGAGGCAGATCTTGAGGCGAACAAAATTTCCATTAGTTCACCGATTGCCCGCGCATTGATTCGAAAAGAAGCTGGAGATGTCGTACAAGTAGTAACTCCCGGTGGTGATCGTGAAGTTGAGATCATTGCTGTGCAATACATCTAAATGATGTCAGAATCCCCCGAGTTTTCCCCGGCGCAGAGAGTTTTTCTGATGTTCTCTGGACTGTTATTTGGGGGATTAACAACGATTGGTTTTTTAGTAACCCCCACACTTTTCAACGTATTGGCAGATAAACAAGTTGCTGGAATGATTGCTGGGGAAATATTTAAAAATGCCAGCTTTTTTAGTTTAATTATTGCTGTGTTTTTATTAATTTATGCCAATTTGCTAGTTAAGCGCGGGGCATATCAGTATCGGATCATACGTTGGTTGTTATTTATTTGTATAGTTTTGACTTTAGTGGGAACTTTTATCGTTCAACCCATGATGACTGAGTGGCGAGATACTGCTCTCAATGAGGGCATGCCCGTGATGCAATCCCCTTATGCACCTCGTTTTGCGATGTTTCATCATATTTCTAGCGCGATGTTTACGATCGAGGTATTGCTCTGTTTTTGGGTATTTTGGGCAGCATCAAAAACGCGCTTGCCGATAAAGAATTAACCGAGTTGTCTTTTTTTCGTGCTTTTTTGGCGAGATTTAACTCTTTTAATTTGACCTCCAGCGGCGACGCGTTCATTACCGAGAACTTTCGTCGCAATCGCTTTTGGACGTTTTTGGGGGTTGCGGGTATATTTTTTGACCATCACCGTCCGAGGTTTACCAAAACCATCTTCATTTCGAGCAGTCTTGCGAGTTGGGGTCGATTTTTCGGGCTTTATTAAATTGGGACGGTAAATGACCAGTAATTTACCGATATGTTGGACTTTTCCTGCATGGAGTTTGTCACAAATCGAGTCGTAAATGGCTAAACGCGTATCACGATCATCGCCTAGTACTCTAATTTTGATGAGTTCATGAGAAGATAGCGCGACTTCAGCCTCTTTTAAGACACCTGGAGTAAGTCCATCATTGCCAATCATCACGGTTGGACTGATGGCGTGTGCTTTTGAGCGTAAATCTGAGCGCGTAGTTGAATCAAGTTCTAAAATAGTCATAAGTTTCTATTATCCCTGACTTAACTCTTTACAGAAAGCATTTTCGAAAACAAAGTGGCTAAAAATAAATTTAACAAAGATTGGCTACAAGACCATTTAAATGATCCCTATGTCAAAATGGCTCAAAAAGATGGTTACAGGGCACGCGCTGCATACAAGTTAAAAGAGATTGATGATCAGGACCATCTCATTAAAGCAGGTATGACGGTAGTGGATTTAGGTAGCGCGCCCGGGAGTTGGAGCCAATACGTCAGAAATCGACTGGTAGAGTTTGGTCAAAAAAATGCCCAAATTGAGCCTGGTAAACCAGATGGAAAGATTGTTGCCATTGACCTATTGCCGATGGAAGCGATTGCTGACGTTACTTTTTTACTAGGAGATTTTCGAGAAGACGCTATTCTTCTGGAGCTAGAAAAGGCGATTTTTCAGGATTTACGTCAAGAAAAACAAAAGGTTGACCTCGTTTTGTCGGATATGGCGCCGAACCTTTCAGGGGTTGCTGTCGCAGATGCTGCTCGGATGGGGCACTTGGCAGAGTTAGCCCTAGAGTTCTCACAATTACACTTAAAAGACGATGGGGCTTTATTAATCAAGTGTTTCCATGGTAGTGGTTATAGCCAAATTGTTGAGTCTTTTAAAAAGGTCTTTCGGGTAGTTGCGCCTCGAAAACCCGCGGCTTCGAGAACGCGCTCGGCAGAAACCTTTCTGCTAGGGAGGTTTTTAAAAAAGTAAATGCAGAGTTTTCAAATCTAAGTTATTGTATTTATTGACAATAGCGTATTTTAAGTAAAGAATAGAGTATTTATATTTTCAAGCAAGCACTTGAAAAAGTAGGGGAGTAGAATTATTTACTCTGTATGAACCGAATGATTCGGATTTTGGAGAAAACTTGAATAATCAAATGATGCAAAAAATTGGCATATGGCTGATTGTGGCACTGGTAGTTTTTACTTTTTTTAAGCAGTTTGACAAGCCAAGCTCACAAAATCAAGTCACGTACTCCCAATTCATGGAAGATGCCAAGGCTGGCAAAGTCAAGCGCGTCGATGTACAAGGGCGTACCCTTCAAATTACGGGTAACGATGGCAATCGTTACAACATTATTTCTCCAGGCGATATTTGGATGGTTGGCGACCTCATGAAATTCGGTGTCCAGGTGACTGGTAAAGCTGAAGATGAACCGAATGCTTTTGTTTCGGCGCTCTATTATTTAGGCCCCACAATACTCATTATTGGTTTTTGGTTCTTCATGATGCGTCAAATGCAGGGTGGTGGTAAAGGTGGAGCATTCTCCTTTGGCAAGTCAAAAGCAAGGCTTATTGATGAAAATAGTAATTCAGTAAATTTTGGTGATGTTGCTGGATGCGATGAGGCGAAGTCAGAGGTTTCTGAACTTGTCGACTTTTTAAAGGACCCATCAAAGTTTCAAAAATTAGGTGGTCGGATTCCTCGTGGAGTTCTTCTCGTAGGACCTCCTGGAACAGGTAAAACTTTATTGGCTCGAGCGATTGCTGGTGAAGCTAAAGTACCTTTCTTTTCGATTTCAGGTTCAGATTTCGTCGAGATGTTTGTCGGTGTTGGCGCCGCACGTGTTCGCGACATGTTTGAAAATGCCAAAAAACAAGCTCCTTGTATTATCTTCATTGATGAGATTGATGCAGTTGGCCGTCATCGCGGTGCAGGCACTGGTGGCGGTAATGATGAGCGTGAGCAAACATTGAATCAGATGTTAGTAGAGATGGATGGTTTTGAGGCAAATAGCGGCGTGATTGTCATTGCCGCGACGAACCGCTCTGATGTTCTAGATAAGGCTTTACTCCGCCCTGGTCGTTTTGACCGTCAGGTATTTGTTGGTTTACCTGACATCCGCGGTCGTGAGCAAATTATTAAAGTCCACATGCGTAAAGTTCCGATCAATGCAGACGTTGATGCCGCTGTATTAGCGCGCGGAACTCCGGGCTTCTCTGGCGCTGATTTGGCAAATTTAGTGAATGAAGCGGCACTCTTTGCTGCACGTCGTAATAAACGTGCGGTTGATATGAGCGATTTTGAGGATGCTAAAGACAAAATTTATATGGGGCCAGAACGCAAGTCCGCTGTCATGCGTGAAGATGAGCGTCGAAATACCGCTTATCACGAATCTGGACATGCTGTTGTTGCGAAGTTGCTCCCCAAAGCTGACCCCGTACATAAGGTAACGATCATGCCAAGAGGAATGGCATTAGGAGTTACTTGGCAGTTACCCGAGTTTGATCGTGTTAATTTATACAAAGATCGTATGTTAGAAGATTTAGCCATACTATTTGGTGGACGTGCTGCTGAAGAAGTGTTCTTAAATTCGATGAGTACTGGTGCCTCGAATGACTTTGAACGTGCGACGAAGATGGCACGTGATATGGTGACACGTTACGGAATGAGTGAATCTTTGGGAACGATGGTTTATGTTGATACCGAATCCGAAAGTGTTTTTGGAAGAATGAACTCCAAAACAGTTTCTGAGGCGACCCAGCAAAAAGTAGATGCTGAGATTCGATCACTGGTTGATACACAATATGGTGTTGCCAAGAAACTGCTTGAGGGAAATCGTGATAAGGTGGAAGCGATGGTCACGGCTTTATTAGAGTGGGAAACTTTAGACGCTGATCAAGTCAATGACATTATGGCTGGTAGTCCACCACGCCCACCCAAGGTTCCTGATCCTGTGAATACAACAATTGGCGGTGATGGTGGTAGTCCGACACCCGCCCAAGGTAGTTCGCCAGCAACGGTGTAAAGATGTTTCCTGAATTAAACAAGCCCGTGGCATGGCGCTGCGGGCGTTTTTATTTTGACTGGCAAAAAAACCCTGCACCAATTGTGATGGGGGTTTTAAATGCGACCCCGAATTCTTTTTCCGATGGTGGTTTATTCGTTGACCCCGCAAAAGCGCTAGATCATGCTTTTCAGATGATTGAAGATGGCGCTCAGATTATTGATATTGGCGGCGAGTCTACAAAGCCAGGTGTTACACCAACCAGCGCGCAAGAAGAGCAAGACCGCGTGTTGCCCCTCATTGAAAAACTGCAGTCGGCTGGAGTGGCGATCTCGATCGATACCTACAAACCGGAAACCATGAAGTTGGCATTAGAGATTGGAGTGGATATTTTAAACGATATACAAGGATTTCAAAACCCGCTCAACGTATCGATAGCCGCATCGTCAAAAGATGTTGGTCTGTGTGTCATGCATATGCAAAATCAACCACATAACATGCAGGATCAACCACATTACGGAAATCTCATCAGTGAAGTTAGCCAGTTCTTAAAAGAGGCAGTGAGCCATTTATCTGCCCAAGGAATTACCCCTGATCGGATAGCCATCGACCCTGGTTTTGGCTTTGGTAAAACGACAGAGCATAACTTAAGCTTATTACACCGTCTTGACCACCTAGAGCGATCTGGTACAGCTTTATTAGTTGGCCTTTCTAGAAAAAAAACACTTGCTAGGATTTTGGGTTCGATGAGTGCTGACAGAACTATTGCCAGTGTTGCTGCAGCCCTTCTAGCGGTTGAAAGGGGTGCCAACGTGGTTCGAGTGCATGATGTCAAGCCAACCGTTGAAGCTATAAAAGTTTGGACGGCAATGCATTTAGAGAGTCTCGATACAACTCATACTAAAATCAATCAATGATAAGAAAATACTTTGGAACTGATGGCATTCGGGGGGAGGTTGGAAAGTTTCCAATCACACCTGATTTTGTGATGCGACTGGGTTATGCCGCAGGAAAAGTCTTCACGATGACTTGGGGCGGTCATGGACGACCAACGGTCTTGATTGGTAAAGATACTAGAATCTCTGGTTACATGCTCGAATCTGCCTTAGAGGCGGGATTTACGGCTGCTGGAGTCGATGTTGTTTTGTGTGGGCCTATACCAACCCCTGGGGTTGCTTATTTAACTAGCGCGCTACGTTTGATGGCGGGTGTAGTGATTTCAGCATCCCATAATCCTTATCAGGATAATGGGATCAAATTCTTTTCAGGCACAGGGGACAAGCTTCCAGACAGCGTAGAGAATAGTATTGAGGAAATGTTGAGTGAGCCGTTTCAATGTGCTTCTTCTATTCATATCGGTAAAGTTCGGCGTCTTGATGATGCGGCGGGCCGCTATATTGAATTCTGCAAAAGCACCTTTCCCAATCAACTCGATTTACGCAATATTAAGCTTGTCGTGGATTGTGCTAATGGGGCTTCCTATCATATTGCACCGAACGTTTTTCATGAATTAGGCGCAGATGTGATTTCGATAGGTAATCAACCTAACGGTATGAATATCAATGATGGTTGTGGTGCCACTTCTCCTCAAGCTTGTATTGATAAGGTACTAGAAACCCAAGCAGATTATGGAATTGCGCTTGACGGCGATGCTGATCGGCTGCAAATGATTGACTCAAAGGGTAATCTTTTTAATGGTGATGAGTTACTCTATTTAGTTGCCAAAGATCGTTTAGAGTCAGGAAAAGAAGTTCGTGGAGCGGTAGGTACACTCATGACGAATATTGCGATTGAGAAAGGATTTAAAAATTTGGGTATTCCTTTTGAAAGAGCTGCGGTAGGGGATCGTTATGTATTGGAAAAACTAAAAGCCAATGATTGGATGATGGGTGGAGAAAGCTCTGGGCACCTCATCTTTTTAGATAAGCACACAACTGGGGACGGAATCGTTGCAGCTCTTCAGGTGTTAGCGACGGTTAAAAGAAGCAAAATTTCTATTCAGGACAGATTAGCAGAAATTCAATTATTTCCGCAAGTGCTAATTAATGTTCGTTATCAAAAAGAGTATGACTGGAAAAGTGACCCTGGCTTGCAGGAAATACAAGAAAAAGTAAAAACAAAATTAGCTGAAAATGGACGGTTATTGATTAGGGTATCTGGGACTGAACCTGTTTTAAGAGTCATGGTGGAAGCAAAGACCCAAGAATTGGCTCAGAATTGTGCAAGACAAATCGCCGATAGAGTTCCCGTAGAAAATTAATTCAATAAGTAGGGATATTTTCTCTTCAATGTGACTTGTATTGGTTTTGTCATATTTCTTTCACAATACTCCAGTAAAGTTCTAATAAGTCATTTGACTTATAACTTATGAGGAATTTATGAATAAGAGCATTATTAAGCTTCTAGCTACCCTATCCGTTATCTCAGCATCTGTAGGCGCAAATGCTGTTGATATTACTGGAGCAGGCTCTTCTTTTATTGCCCCAGTTTTAACGAAATGGGCTGAGGCATACAAAAAAACTTCTGGAACTAGCGTGAACTATGCATCCATTGGTTCCGGTGGTGGTATTAAACAAATTCGTGAGAAAACGATTGATTTTGGTGCTACAGATGGCCCTTTAAAAGGCCCTGATCTCGAAAAAGATGGTATGGTTCAATTCCCAGCCATCGTTGGTGGCGTTGTTACTGTGATCAATGTTCCGGGTTTTAAACCGAATGAATTAAAGTTGACGGGTGAGGTACTGGCGCAGATTTATTCTGGCGAAGTAGATAACTGGAATGCGAAGGAAATTGCGGCTTTGAACCCCGGCCTCAAATTACCTGATCAAGCTATTACTGTCGTTACTCGCTCAGACTCCTCTGGCACAACAAATATTTTTACAGATTATTTAACCAAATCGAGTAAAAAATGGGCTGACTCAGTCGGTTCAGGTACAACGGTAAAATGGCCTGCGATGTCGACGGTGGGCGGTAAGGGCAATGAAGGCGTATCTGCGAACGTAACCCGCGTCAAAGGTTCGATTGGTTATGTTGAATTTGCTTATGCAAAAATTAATAATATGACGACTACCCAATTGAAAAATGCTGACGGTAAGTTCGTTTCCCCAAGCCTTGCTGGATTTAAAGCGGCTGCTGGTGGCGCAAACTGGTCATCAACACCTGGTATGGGAATTTCTATCACCAATCAACCGGGCGCTGCTTCATGGCCAATTACTGGCGGTACATTTATTCTGGTATATAAAAATCCAACGGACAAAGTAAAAGCTGCAGAAACCTTAAAGTTTTTTGAGTGGGCGTTTAAAACTGGAGACGATATTGCTACCGGTTTAGAATATGTTGTATTACCAGATAGTGTTACAGACTATATTGCTAAAAATGTTTGGTCGAGCGTCGTAACGAAGTAATTCCTTCCCCCTAAAAGTAGTCTTTTAGGGGGTATTATTTTTTGTACTTCTACCTATTGAATAGGTTATATATGGCAAGTGATGCTGGAGCAACAAAGGGAATACAGTTAACCCCAGAACTGGCGTCGAAGATGAAGGCGCAACGCCTTCAGGACAGATTGTTTCATCTGTTGACCTTATCATTTGCATCATTGGTTTTAATTGTTTTAGCCGGAATTATTATTTCTTTATTGATTAATGCTTGGCCATCATTAAGTGAGTTTGGTATTGGTTTTTTCTTTAGTAGTGAGTGGGATGTTCCTGCCCAGAAATTTGGTGGCTTAACGGCTATTTATGGAACAGTAGTTACTGCGTTAATCGCTTTACTGTTGGCTGTTCCTTTAAGTTTTGGCATTAGCGTATTTTTAACTGAAATTTGTCCTAATTGGTTAAAGCGTCCGCTTGGAACTGCGATTGAACTATTAGCAGCAGTACCCTCCATTATTTATGGAATGTTTGGTTTGTTTGTGTTTGCCCCTATTTATGCTGATTATATTCAGCCAGCCTTGGCAAACACCTTTGGAAAGATTCCAGTCATTGGTGTTTTATTTTCAGGTCCACCGAATGGGATTGGACTGTTGTGTGCAGGATTAATTTTAGCTTTTATGATTATTCCGTTTATCACTTCAGTGATGCGTGATGTTTTTGAAATCGTACCTCCGGTATTAAAAGAGTCTGCCTATGGAATTGGTTGCACGACCTGGGAGGTTGTTACTAGAATTGTGCTGCCCTATACAAAAGCAGGTGTTGTTGGTGGGATTATGTTGGGTTTAGGGCGTGCGCTTGGTGAGACTATGGCAGTTACCTTTGTGATTGGTAATGCAAATCGTATCAGCCCATCACTTTTTGCTGCAGGATCGTCGATTGCTTCCACGCTAGCCAATGAATTTGGCGAAGCAGAGCCAGGCCTTCATTATTCTTCTTTATTCGCATTAGGCCTTGCATTATTTATTATTACTTTATTAGTACTTTCCGCTGCTAAATTTATGTTGGCTAACTTAGAACGTAAACAAGGGGCAAGGGATTAAGTATGCCAAATCCTATTTATCAATCACGTAAAAGAGCCAACACCATCGGTTTAATTCTTTCAACGCTAGCCATGATTATTGGTATGGTTGTTTTGTTATGGATTTTATTTATCTTGCTATCGAAGGGCTTTGCTGCCCTCAATGTTGATTTTTTTACTGAAAGCACTCCAGCTCCAGGTTCTCAAGGTGGGGGATTGGCAAATGCTATTACGGGTAGTCTCATGATGGTTGCTAGTTGTACATTGATCAGTACGCCGATAGGTATTTTGGCAGGTATCTTTTTATCAGAATATGGAGACCGCAGTAGGCTTGCATCAGTAACCCGATTTGTCACAGATATTATGTTATCTGCACCCTCCATTGTGATTGGACTATTCGTTTACGCTATTATTGTTGCTCAGGTAAAACACTTCTCAGGATGGGCTGGTACAGTAGCTTTATGTTTATTAGCTATTCCAGTGATCGTAAAAACGACGGAGAATATGTTGCGCCTAGTCCCTAATACGTTAAGAGAAGCGACTTATGCGTTAGGGACGCCTAAATGGAAGGTTTCTTTATCCGTCATTCTCCGTGCCGCAAAGAGTGGTGTGATCACCGGCATACTTCTTGCTGTTGCACGGGTGAGTGGCGAAACAGCCCCGCTTTTATTTACAGCCCTAAATAATCAGTTTTATTCTACGAACATGAATAAGCCCATGTCGAATTTACCAGTAGTGATTTATCAGTTTGCCTTTAGTCCATATGAAAATTGGATTAACTTAGCTTGGGGCGGCGCATTACTGATCACATTAACTGTGTTGGGGCTTAATATTGTTGCCCGCGTATTTTTTAGAGAGAAATCATGACAACAGAGACAGCTAATTTAAAAAATGCTATTGAAGTTAAAAATTTAAATTTTTATTACGGTAAATTTAAAGGTTTAAAGAATATTAATCTCAATATTGCTGAAAATAAAGTAACCGCTTTTATTGGCCCATCGGGTTGTGGAAAATCCACACTATTGAGAACCTTTAACCGCATGTATGATCTTTATCCAGGTCAAAGGGCGGAGGGCGAGATCAATTTATATGGCGAGAATATCCTTGATAAAGGACGTGATGTAAATCTCTTGCGATCGAAGGTTGGTATGATTTTTCAAAAGCCAACACCATTTCCCATGTCTATTTACGACAATATCGCATTTGGCGTTAAGCTGTATGAAGACTTAAGAAAATCCGACATGGATGAACGTGTCGAATGGGCTTTAAATAAAGCCGCATTATGGGATGAGGTTAAAGATAAGTTAAATCAAAGTGGATTATCCTTATCTGGTGGTCAACAGCAGCGTTTATGTATTGCAAGAGGAGTTGCAGTAAAGCCAACAGTTTTATTATTGGACGAGCCAACATCAGCATTGGATCCGATTTCGACGGGTAAGGTCGAAGAGTTGGTTCATGAATTAAAAAATGACTATACCGTAGCGATTGTGACCCATAACATGCAACAGGCAGCACGTATTTCTGACTATACGGCATTTATGTATTTAGGTGAGTTGATTGAGTTTAATGAAACAAAACAGATTTTCTTGAAACCGGATCGTAAGGAAACTGAAGATTATATTACTGGTCGTTTTGGTTAATTATTTATAGTGATAGGAGAGCAAAATGCCTGAAAAACATTTATCGACACAATTTGATATTGAGTTAAACGCGGTGAATGCACATCTATTAGAGATGGGGGGGTTGGTCGAGTCACAAGTAGCGAATGCCATGAAAGCATTTTCAACCATGGACGCCGAAATTGCTTCCGTGGTTCTTGAAAAAGAAAAAGATGTTAATGCTTATGAAATCAACATTGATAAAGAGTGCTCAGAAATTTTGGCGCGTCGTCAACCGACAGCAAAAGATTTAAGACTTGTATTAGCTGTTGCTAAAGCGGTAACGAATCTAGAGCGTGTTGGCGATGAGGCAGATCATATTGCTTCAAGAATCAAAAAAATTGTTGAGGTCAATGCACCATTTCAAATTAACGTAGCGGAAATACGTATTGCTGGTCAAATGGCTTTAGGTCTTTTACGCCGCTCGTTAGATGCTTTTGCCCGAATGGACTCTAAAGCTGCGGCAACAATTGTGGCTGATGACATTGAAATTGATAATGAATTTAGAGGTTTTGTTCGTAAATTAATTTCTTATATGAGTGAAGATCCGCGGATTATTTCTACTGCCCTTGAAATCCTATTTATTGCCAAAGCGGTTGAGAGGATCGGCGATCATGCTAAGAATATTTCAGAATTTGTGATTTATGTTGATAAAGGAACCGATGTTAGACATCTCCCCTTTGAACAGCTTACTCAAGAGGCAAATAAATAATATGGCCAGTAGCATACTGATTGTTGAAGACGAGCCTTCTATTGCTGAATTGATTTCCGTAAATTTAAGCCATGAAGGTTTTTTGCCTGTAAGGGCGTTTCAAGCTGATCAAGCAGCCATGTTGATGCGTGAAGTATTGCCGGATTTAATTATTTTAGATTGGATGTTGCCAGGGAAGTCCGGGATTCAGTTTGCTAAAGAGATTCGTAGTAATGATCGCACGAAAGATATCCCAATTATTTTTTTAACCGCGCGCTCTGAAGAGATGGACAAGATTGCGGGATTAGACGCGGGTGCTGATGATTATTTGACGAAGCCATTTTCTCCTAAAGAGTTGATTGCGAGGATTCGTGCGGTACTGCGTCGAAAATCTCCTCAATTAACCGATGATGTGATAGAAATTAACGGGTTAAAGCTTGATCCGACAACGCATCGAGTGACATTTCAGAGTGATAATCAATTACATAAAATTGAGTTGGGACCAACTGAATTTAGATTACTACGTTTTTTGATGGCAAACCCAGAACGAGTTCATGCACGAGGACAATTACTGGATAAAGTATGGGGCGACCATGTTTTTGTAGAAGAGCGCACCGTTGATGTGCATATCAAACGACTGCGAGCTGCACTAGCTCCAGTAGGCTGTGAAACGATGATTGAAACTGTCCGTGGAAGCGGTTATCGATTAACTCGAAATCCTACACTCATTTCGTGAAATAATAGGTTCCATGATCAACGTGGGACTTCGAACACTCTATATTCTTCTTGCTATTCTGGCAGTTACGCTGGTCTTTGGGAGTTTTTTTTCGCCAATCATCACGATCATATTAGGTGTGACCGTGCTTGCTTTATGGATACTTTATCAGTCATGGAGCCAGGATCGTTTATTGAAGGCTTTGCTCAGCGATGATTTAATTGGTCGTCCAAGAGGTATTGGTATTTGGCGAAGTATTTATGAACAATTAGAAAAAAAGTCAAAATGGTGGCGCCAAGAGATTTTTCGCTCAGAACTTGAATACAAACGTTTTATTCAAGCAGTACAGGCATCCCCCAATGGATTAGTGATGCTGGATGAATATGATCAGATTGAATGGTGTAACAATATTTGCCAAGAGCATTTTCGCCTTGATCCGATTCGTGATGCACGGCAGAGAATTACATTTTTATTACGTCACCCAGATTTTATTCGTTATATGCAAAAGGCTGACTTTAGCACACCACTTAATTTGGATTTTATGGGGGTTAACGGCAATCTGATGTTGTTATTGCAGATCTATCCTTACGGAGAAAATCGAAAACTCCTCCTTAGTCAGGATGTAACAGCGTTGAAAAAAAACGAATCGATACGTCAAGAGTTTGTAGCTAATGTGTCTCATGAATTAAGAACCCCATTGACAGTTCTCAGTGGGTTTTTAGAAACCTTGATAGAAATTCCCCTAACTGAAGCAGAAAAAAATAAATATTTACACTTAATGGGTGCGCAGTCCTCGAGGATGCTAAGTTTGGTTGAGGATTTATTGATTTTGACTAGGCTCGATAATAGCCCGATCTCACCCAAGACAGCAGTGGTCCAAGTAGCTGAATTAATGCAACGTTTAGTTGAAGATGGGAAAAGTATTTCTGATGGTAAGCATAAGATTTTGTCTTCGATTCATTCTCATCAAAATATTTTGGGCACAGAAAATGAAATATTTTCCGCATTTTCGAATTTAATAACGAATGCTATTCGTTATACCCAAGAAGGCGGTGAGATTGAAATCATTTGGGAAGATCATGCAAATGGTGGAGCTATATTTTCAGTAAAAGATACTGGTATTGGGATTTCGCCGGAGTATATTCCGCGTTTAACCGAGCGTTTTTATCGCGTTGATCGAAGTCGTTCCAGAGAGAGTGGTGGAACTGGACTGGGATTAGCCATTGTGAAACACATTGCCATTCGGCATGATGCTGAATTATTAATTCAAAGTACAGTCGGAGTCGGCAGTATTTTTTCTTTAATTTTTAGTAAAGACCGACTGACGTCAACGACTGATAAAAATCAAGAGATTTAGCCTTGGATACGTTTGAGCAATGCTAATTGTGCCGTTATAGCGACTTTGCTCTTTGACCTTACTCGTTGGTATTCGCCATTCGATTTCATTACCCATGCAGCTTGATTATCTTGTAATAAGATACGTAAACCTTCTTGAATTACACGTTTTTTTATGTCAGGATTTAAGACAGGGAAGGCAACTTCAACGCGGCGATATAAATTCCGGTCCATCCAGTCAGCGCTTGATAAATATACTTTTTCTTGACCATTTGCATAAAAATAATAAATACGATGATGCTCCAAGAAACGACCAATAATCGATCGCACTTGAATATTTTCTGATAAACCTGGAACGCCAGGCATCAACGCACACACACCACGGATAATTAAATCAACTTTAACGCCTGCTTGAGAAGCTCGGTAAAGTTCCTGGATCACGCTGGGTTCTAGTAAAGCGTTCATTTTTGCCATAATATGAGCTTTTTTACCCGCTTTGGCAGCTCTTGTCTCAGAGCGAATGTGCTTAATAACTTCATCTTGCATCGTAAAAGGGGATTGCCATAAGCGTTGCAATGATAGTTCTTTACCAGTCCCCGTTAGTTGCTGAAAAACGAGATGCATATCAGCGGTAATTTGCGGATCGCATGTTAGCAGACCAAAGTCAGTATAGAGTTTAGCCGTCCTCGGATGGTAATTGCCAGTGCCTAAATGGGCGTATCTTTTTAGGAAGGATTTTCCTTTACCGCGACCTTTCAGAATCGTTTCACGGCGGACGATCAGCAGCATTTTGGCGTGACATTTATGCCCCACAACGCCATAGATCACGTGAGCACCGACAGCTTCGAGTTTGGCAGCCCACTGCATATTTGTTTGCTCATCGAACCGTGCAAGAAGCTCAACCACGACTGTAACTTCTTTGCCATTTTTAGCGGCATCCATTAAAGCATCCATAACTAATGATTCATCACCAGTTCGGTACACCGTTTGTTTGATGGCTAAAACTGCTGGATCACTTGCAGCTTCTCGAAGAAGTTCAAGAACGGGCTCGAAGCTTTCATAGGGGTGATGTAGCAAAATCTCTTGTCGACTCATCGTCTCGAAGATCGAATCTCCATTCATCAACACTGAGGGTATTTTGGGCGTTGCCTCTTTAAACTTTAAATCCTCACGATCAATTAAATCAGGAATTTGAACTAATCGAACTAAGTTCACAGGCCCATTTACTCTAAAACAATCGCCCTCTTTTAAGTCTGACTCATCCAAAATTCGTTCTACCAATTTATCTGGAGTATCTGCTGTGATCTCGAGTCGCACAGCATCTCCTAAATGACGGGTGGGCAACTCACCTTGAAGAGCACTTCGTAAATCCGTAATATCATCTTCAGAAACAAACAAATCAGAATTTCGGGTAACTCGGAATTGATAGCAGCCATTCACAGTAATTCCTGGAAACAGTTCGCCAACAAAGGCTTGCATAAAAGAAGAGAGCATGATGAAGCAAATTTCGTTATTTCCTTCAAGATGCTTTGGCATTCTCACGACTCTAGGGAGTGAACGCGGAGCTTGCACGACGGCTAGAGAGGCGTTGCGTCCAAATGAATCTTTACCCTCAAGAGAAACTAAAAAATTTAAACTTTTATTAATTACTCTGGGGAACGGGTGAGCGGGATCTAGAGCAATTGGCGTTAAGAGAGGTACTAGTTCACGGTGAAAAAAGTCTTTAGCCCACTGCTGTTGTTTGTTATTCCACAGGTGGGGAAATTTAAAAAGAATTTTTTCTTTGGCTAGTTGAGGTAATATGAAGTTATGTAAGAGGTCATATTTCTTCTCAACTAATGCATGAGCGTAGGCGGTAATGCGGTTGTAAGACTCTTTGATTGCAATACCATCGGCTAGAATTTTATTTGGATTTTCCAGCAATTGAGCTTTTAAACCAGCCATACGAATTTCATAGAATTCATCTAAGTTACTTGAAACAATACAAATGTAACGAAGTCTTTCTAATAAAGGTACTTGAGGATCCTCAGCTTGTGCTAAAACCCTAGAATTGAATTCTAATTGGCTAATTTCTCGATTGAGAAGAGGAATAGCAGGTTTCATATCAAATTATTATTTCAGATGAATATTTCAGTTTGATGAAAGATATTCACTAAACTATCATAAAAATGAAATAATATGGATAGGTATATAACTGTATAAGAAGATATGGCTTTCGAACTGCAATCCTCCAACAAGAATGATTCTGAAACTAAGTTAATAGCTTCGGTAGATTTGGGCTCAAATAGTTTTCGAATGGTGGTCGCACAAATTATTGAAACCCCGTCTGGTTATCAATTAAGGCCTGTCGATACCTTAAGAGACCCCATTAAATTAGCTGCGGGACTGAATAGTGAGAAAAATCTCGATGCGGATGCTATTGCAAGAGGATTAAGCTCGATTCGACGATTTGGTGAGCGTTTAAGAAGTTTTTCACCGATGCAGGTTCGTGCCGTTGCTACCAATACTTTGCGTGTGGCAAGGAATGCCCCTCAATTTATTCATCAAGCTGAAATGGCGCTTGGATTCCCGATAGAGGTTATTGCTGGACGTGAGGAGGCTCGATTAGTCTATGTTGGAGCAGCCCACGGGGCACCCGCTATTGCCGGTAATCGGCTTGTTATTGATGTTGGCGGAGGGTCAACGGAATTCATTATTGGCCATGGTTATGAAGCTAAGCTCATGGAATCTTTATATATTGGCTGTGTTTCGCATAGTCAAAAATTCTTTGCGAATGGCGCTGTCGATAGCTATAGCTTTAAACAGGCAGAATTGGCGGCTCGTCAAGAAATACAGATTTTATCTAAAGAGTTCCGAAAAAAAGGTTGGGATCAAGTTGTGGGATCCTCGGGCACAGCAAAGGCAATTGCTGAACTCATCATTTTGAATGGTTTTGAAGGTGGTGATTATTCAGGTTTTGACTCTAGTGGTTTAATTACTCGTGATGGGCTTGAAAATCTCAAAAGTTCCCTGATTGAATCTGAACTGATGCAAGCCTCTGAATTGATTGGCCTTAAGCCAGACCGTCGCCAAGTCTTGCCTGGTGGGCTAGCCATTATGATTGCAGCCTTTGACGAATTAAAGATTGAGTCTATGGAAATTGTTGAAGCCGCCCTGAGAATGGGGGTTTTGTATGATTTCTTAGGTAGATCGCAGCATCATGATATGCGATTTGTCACCGTTGAACAGTTTATGAAACGCTATGCGGTTGATGTTGAACAAGCCATGCGAGTAGAGCAACTTGCTAGAATCTTTTTAGAGCAGTTCCCGGTACCCGAAAACGAAGATCGTATGAATAATCTAGCGCTTTTAGGTTGGGCTGCAAGGCTGCATGAAATTGGCTTATCGATTTCACATAACGGTTATCACAAACATTCAGCGTATATTTCTGCAAATGCAGATATGCCAGGTTTTTCTAAGAATGATCAAGCTCGATTATCGGCATTACTGATCGGTCATGTTGGAAAG
>CAIPQU010000144.1 GCA_903867305.1 uncultured beta proteobacterium | reverse complement strand
CTCGTCATCGTTGTAAGACAAACCCTCTTTGTGGATCAAAAGTCTACTTAGGGGGTTTATTTTTAGCAAAGGCGTAACTAATTCTAAAATCTATCATCAATTTAAATTAGTAACATCTTATTAATTAAAAAATATTTCGAAAGAAATGAGCGACACTTTAATTTCAATGAAATAATGGGCAGAGCGGTAGTTGCTAATATCTAGCTAAAGAATATAAGACGTCAGGGGTGATGCAGATATTCATCGATCGTTAAGATTGAGTATACTTACACATCTTAGCAATATATCTATTAACAATCATAAATTAATATTTTCTTATGAAAATGAAAAATTTAATATTCGTTTTATTTACCCTATTGTTGCCTCAATTCGCTTTTGCTGAGACAACTGGGTTAGAGCAAAAAATTGCAGATGTGATGGTTTGGATTGTCATTCTTGTAGTCCCTGTTGTTGTGATTGCCCTTTTTTGGAAAATACATATTCTGCCTGAAGAGTATGCTGAAAAAATTCATCACCCCCACACCAAAGCGATCCAAGTTCTTTGTATTTTATCGATATTTTTTGGTGGATTGCTATGGCCCCTTGCTTGGGTTTTGGCATATTCGAGGCCTGTTTTTTATAAATTGGCCTATGGAACAGATAAATCAGATGATTACTTTTTAGATCCAAATGGTAAGCATGCAGATAAGCCCCTCAATTTATCGATTGTCGATGATGAAATCTCGATATTGAAAGAAAAATTAGAGGGTCTAACGAAACGTCGTGAAGAAATCACGGGTTCGAAAGAAGTAATAGGTAAAACATTCTAAAATCATAGAGCAAAAATGTTAGAAATCATACTTGGTGGTTATTGTGGAATAATTTGGCTGATTTTTATCAAACTGAAATTATTTCCTTGGAATATTCAAACACAAATTGGCTCTGCAGTTGGTGGCGTATTGCTACTTGCCGCTATCACTTTTACTGTCAATATTATTACTCCTGGTTCAGAAGATGTAAGAGTCATTAATTTTGTTACTGAAGTAGTGCCACGTGTTCAAGGAACTGTTACTAAAGTAGCTGTTGAAGGTAATACTTTGGTAAAAAAAGGAGATATTCTGCTTGAAATTGACGACAAGCCCTATGCGTTAAAAGTGAAGCAACTCGAGGCACAATTAGCTGATACTGTTGCATCTGCAAAGTCCTTACAACAAACCTTTGATTCAGCTAAAGCAAATACATCTGCAGCCAAAGCGAATCTCGACCTCATGAAAAAGCGTTTAGTTGAATCATCAGATCTTGCTAGTACTGGCGCTGGCAATAAATATGATGTTGAATATTATCAAGCCGAAGTGCAAAAAGCTCAGGCAGCATATGATTCTGCTAAGTCTTCTGAGAATACGGCCCAGTTAAAACTAAATGCCGTGGTTGGTGATGACAATGCTTCGGTAGCACAAATCAAAGCTCAATTAGAAAATGCAAAATATGATCTTGAGTCATGTATTGTCAGGGCACCTGCCGATGGTTATCCAACCGCTGTAACAGTCCGCCCCGGAAATTATGCCGTTTCGATGCCTCTGCGTCCTGTGATGAGTTTTGTGTGGTTTGACCAACGTGTTATCGCCTTCTTTGATCAAAACGAGTTACGTTATGTTCAGCCAGGAGATAACGTAGAGATTGCTTTGAAAGCGTTACCAGGAAAAATTGTTTTTGCTAAAGTGGATTCTATTATATGGGCTTCTAGCCAGGGTCAAATACAGCAATCTGGATCAATTCCTACAGCACCAGCTGAAATGTTACATGCCCCCCTACCTTTAAAGTACGCGGTGAAGTTAACTCCTATCGAGATGGATGGTGAGCCGGTACCCATTATGCCGATGGGGGCAAGAGGTATTGCAGGTATTTATACCGATCATCTTCATCCATTACATTTGGTACGTATGTTAGTGATTCGTTTACATACCATCCTGAATAATCTGGTATTTAAATTACCTTAAGGATGAAAACGGTGAATCAAAGAGGTTTCATCTCTGCGGTTTTGGCTAGCGGTTTATTACTTGCATGTGCAAGTGATCCACCTAAGCAAAATGATGTTCTCAATTTAGCCCTAGGTAAAACGGATGTACTTCCTCAATGGAGTAGTTCATTTTCTGCTGGTAAATTTGACGAGTTAACACTTGGCTTTCCGATCGATGCTCAATTACGCAAATTGATTCAAGAGGGTATTACGAATAATTTGGATGTGCGTATGGCACGTACTCGTGTTGACCAAGCTCGTGGTGTTTTGACGGCAACTTCAGGTAAAAGTCTTCCAACAGTTGGCCTTGGTGGTCAATTGGGCACATCGACTATCCCAACCGCCACTTCAGGTATTTCTGGGGGAGGGTTGATTGCCACTTGGGAACTTGATTTATGGGGAAGGATTGCATCTGCCTCTAGCGCGGCTGAAGCAAGAGTCAATGCTACCGATTTAGACCGGTTTTATGCACAACAAGCTGTTGCTGCTGGGGTCATTAAATCATGGATAGCAATTACTGAAGCACAGCAACAAGTTGCTTTAAGTCAAAAATTACTTGATTATGCAAAAAAACAAAATCAACTCATTATGCAAGGTGAGAGAGTTGGGCGAAATACGGCTCAAGATGTGAGCATGAATGCAGTAACGGTTGATGTTTATCAAAACCAGTTGATTACTTATCAAACTCAACTCAATCAAGCAAAACGATCCATGGAGATTTTATTGGGCAGATATCCAGCAGCAGAAATTAATGCGACGGATACTTTTCCAAGCCCAATCACAGACATTCCGTCCGGTATTCCATCTGAAATCCTCACTCGAAGACCAGATGTTCTTGCCGCGCAACAAAGATACAATGCCGCCTTTTACGATACAGCAGAGGCTAAGAGGGCTAGATTGCCTTCTTTAAAGCTGAATGCTGGCGTAGCTTATATAGGAGATTCTGCAATTTTGTTGAGTTCTGGTATTAATAATCCAGTGACATCTTTAACCGGGCAGTTATTTGCACCAATATTTATGGGTGGTCAATTAGAAGCAAATCAGAATATTAAAACTGCAAAGCAGGAAGAAGTTTTAGCTCAATATGCAAAGACCTCTTTGAATGCCTTAAGTGAAGTGGAATATACCCTAGATAATGATAAGAAGCTGAAAGAGCGGCAGACGGCGGTTCAGTCTCAAATGAATCATCTTGGTCAAGTAGTTGGATTTGAGCAAAAAAAATATCAAGTAGGTAAGTCAGATCAATATCAATTGCTACAGCAAGAAATCACTTTGGCAAATACGCAAAGCAACCTCATCAAAATATCGAGTGAGCGTTTGATGAATCGTGTTTCCTTACATCAAGCGCTAGGCGGTCATTTTATTCAAGAGATTCAATAAATTAATTTAATTTGGTGGTAAAGTCTGCGTCAGTAAATTTAATCATTTTAAGTAATGACTCGATTTAGATAGCTATTCCGCGGCTTTGACCAGTTCGCAATTGTCACTTCTCATTATATGTTTTGTCATGGCGATTCTTAATCTGCCGTACTTCCTACGGGATTCAATGAAGGACTTGGGACTTGTCTCACTTGATACGGTCACTGCTCATGAAGTTATTTATACGATAAGATTCTTGAGATGAGTGATTTAGATTTCAACAGGTGAATCTCTAAGAGATGCTTAAGCTCACAAAGATTAACTTGTTAACTTCGAAACATAGGATTAATTCTAATAGAAATAATGAGAATTAATCATCATACTGAATTAATAACCTAAGCTGTTCAACGTTTTTCTCCAGAATCTATCATTTTTTAGGATACTCATCATGCTTCATTTGTTCAAATCTCGCCTGAACTATCTTCTGGGACCTTTATTTATGATCGTTCTTTTAGGGGCATCTTTAGCTAATGCTCAGTCAACTTACCCGAATCGACCAATTAAACTCATAGCACCATTCCCACCAGGTGGAACGAGCGATATTCTTGGACGAATTATTGCTCAAAAACTGGGAGATGCTCTAGGACAGCCCGTCATTGTGGACAATCGTCCAGGAGCTAGTGGAAATATTGGCCATGAAATTGCTGCAAAATCGGCACCTGATGGCTACACACTTTTACTTTCGAATAGTGGACCTGCGGTTAATAACCCCCATCTATTTAAGCAATTGAACTTTGATTGGTACAAGGACTTTAGCCCTATATCCCTTATTGCTAGTGGCGATCTAGTGCTAGTAGTTCACCCCAGTGTTCCTGTTAAAAATGTAGCTGAACTTACTGCCCTTTTCAAATCAAAACCTGGACAGCTTAATTATGGTTCAGGTGGTAAAGGTATGCCATCTCATATTACGGGGGAAATGTATAAAACTACTGAAAATTTAGATATTCTTCATATTCCTTACAAAGGAACAGGAGTTGCAGTTGCAGATTTAGTGGCGGGACAAACTCAAATGATATTTTCAGAAATGGCCCCAATAGTCGGCTTTATCAAAGCGAATAAATTACGCCCTCTTGCCGTAACCTCAGCTCAAAGGTCTACTACTTTCCCTGAACTGCCAACAATGGTTGAGCTAGGGTATCCAAATTTCGTATTTGGGCTTTGGTGGGCTATCGTAGCTCCAAAAGGAGTGCCAACCAGCATCATTGATAGAATTAATCAAGAACTTGGAAAGATTACTGCTTCATCAGAAATAAGAGATTCTTTTGAAAAGCTTGGGGTTAATCCCTTACATAGTGAACCGGGTAAAGTGTTTGAACTATCTAGAAAAGAGTCTCCAATGATTGGTGAAATTATCAGAAAAGCCGGAGTTGAAAAGGAATAAAGTAATTATTCAGTTTGATCCGAGCATTTGAAATACCTTGTCGATTGCGAATCAAAGCCATAGTCCTCTCCAGTTGGACAGGAATTGGACACAGATACTTACATAACTCTAGAAAGCCTTATGAAATAAGGCTTTCTGAGATTTACTCTACTGCCTTGACCATATCTTCAATGACTTTTTTGGCGTCGCCAAATACCATCATCGTTTTATCCATATAGAATAGGTCATTATCCAAGCCAGCATAACCGGAAGCCATAGAACGTTTGTTCACAATGACAGTTTTTGCTTTATAGGCTTCTAGAATTGGCATCCCAAAAATTGGGCTACCTGGAGTTCTCGCTGCAGGATTAACAACGTCATTTGCACCTAAAATCAAGACCACATCGGCTTGTGCGAATTCGCCATTGATATCTTCCATTTCAAAGACTTGATCGTAAGGTACTTCAGCTTCAGCGAGGAGAACGTTCATATGACCAGGCATACGTCCAGCAACTGGATGGATGGCATATTTAACATTAACACCTTTATGAATCAATTTTTCAGTGAGTTCTTTGAGAGCATGTTGAGCACGAGCAACTGCCAGTCCATAACCAGGAACGATGATTAAAGTTTCTGCATTGCCCATTAGGAATGCTGCATCATCTGCTGAGCCACTTTTAACGGGTCGTTGTGCTTGAGCACCAGCAGCGGTAGCAGTTCCTGCATCACCCCCAAATCCACCCAGGATCACGTTAAAGAATGATCGGTTCATCGCTTTACACATGATGTAAGAAAGAATCGCACCAGAAGACCCTACTAGAGAGCCTGCGACGATTAACATCGAATTGTTCAGTGAGAAACCAATCCCAGCAGCCGCCCAACCAGAGTAGGAGTTCAGCATTGAAACAACTACTGGCATATCTGCGCCGCCAATTGGGATAATGATGAGCACACCAAGAATAAATGCAATTGCAAGCATCACGAGGAATGGAGTCCATGCCGGCTCGAGTCCAGCATCCATTGCAAAATAAACGCCACAACCAATCATGATGATCGCTAAGACTAAATTCAGCGGATGTTGGCCTTTAAATACGACGGGAGCACCCTGGAAGAAACGAAACTTGTATTTACCAGAGAGTTTTCCAAACGCAATGACTGAGCCCGAGAAAGTAATAGCACCAATAAAGGTTCCGATGAAAAGTTCGATACGATTACCAACTGGTAAGGCTTGACCTTCAGGAACAATATTAAAAGCCTGTGGTTCAGATACCGCTGCAATGGCGATACAAACCGCAGCAAGACCAATCATACTGTGCATAAAGGCAACGAGCTCAGGCATTTTGGTCATTTCAACCCGTTTTGCCATAAATGCGCCAAGACCACCTCCAACCACTAGGCCACCAAGAACGAAGAGCATACCGTTCGCCATAGAGGCGCCAGCAAGCTTGCTAATCAGTCCAACGGTTGTGAAGATGGCAATCGCCATACCCACCATACCAAACATATTTCCACGAATGGACGAGGTAGGGTGTGACAAACCTTTTAGCGCTTGTATAAAGCACACTGAGGCAACTAAATATAAAAGAGTGATCAGATCCATACTCATGCTGATTCCCCTACTTTAACTTTTTTATCTTTTTTCTTAAACATCTCCAACATACGTTTGGTTACTAAGAACCCACCAAAGATATTGACCGCAGCCAGTGCAACGGCCATTGTTCCCATAAATTTTCCTAAGGGACCAACGGTTAAAGCTGCTGCCAACATTGCGCCCACCACAATAATTGCAGAAATTGCATTTGTGACGGCCATTAATGGTGTGTGCAAAGCTGGGGTAACTGTCCAGACCACGTGGTAACCCACGTAGATCGCTAAGACAAAAATAATGAGGTTATATACTCCGTGACTAATTTCCATGATGATCCTAATTAAGCGTTGGTCCGAATCGCATTGCCGTTTTGACACATCAGGCAAGCAGTAACAATATCGTCATCCGTTGGGATAGAAAGTCCACCCTCTTTGGTAACAATGAGTTTCATAAAATCTAGAATATTGCGTGCATATAAAGCAGAAGAGTCTGCAGCAACCAATGCTGGAAGATTACTTAAACCAATAATCGTCACACCATGTTTGACCACCGTTTGATCTGCCTCGGTAAGGGGGCAGTTACCAGACCCATTCTCGCCTTTGCCAGCAGCCAAATCGACAATCACAGAGCCAGGTTTCATTTGCGAAACAGTTTCTGCAGCAAGTAACATTGGTGCTTTTCGCCCTGGAATTAAGGCTGTTGTAATCACGATATCGGCTTGTTTAGCTCTTTCAGCAACGAGAGCCGCTTGACGTTGCATCCATGCCGCAGGCATCGGGCGCGCGTAACCTCCAACACCCTTTGCAATTTCTTTTTCTTCATCAGTTTCAAAAGGAACATCAACAAATTTAGCACCTAAAGATTCAATTTGCTCCTTCGCTGCAGGGCGCACATCAGAGGCCTCAATCACGGCACCTAAACGTTTTGCTGTAGCAATCGCTTGTAATCCCGCAACACCTGCACCTAAGATGAGGACACGGGCAGCTTTCACTGTTCCTGCTGCAGTCATGAGCATCGGCATAAAGCGTTGATAAGAATTTGTCGCCATCATCACGGCTTTGTAACCAGCAATATTTGCCTGTGATGAGAGAACGTCCATACTTTGGGCCCGCGTTGTTCTTGGCGCTGCTTCAAGAGCAAAGGCAGTAATGCCGTGGGAGGCCATGGCAGCAATGGTTTGGTTATCAAATGGGTCAAGCATACCAATGAGTACAGAACCTGATTTGATTTGCGATAACTCATGATCCAAAGGAGCTCTGACTTTCAGAACCATTTCGCATCCAAAAGCATCCGCCGCATTACCAATGGTTGCACCAACAGCTTGGTACGCAGAGTCAGGAACACTTGCCGCGACACCAGCATTGGTCTCGATAACTACACTATGACCTGCTGCAATATATTTTTTTACCGTTTCAGGAGTTGCTGCAACTCGAAACTCTCCTGGTCTGGTTTCTAAAGGCACACCAATACGCATGCTAATCCCCAATAAATTAAGTAAACTTCATATAGTTTAAGTCATCCGGACGAACTCAAGCTTGTTCATCTTGATAAAGCATACAATCATACAATATTGAGAAGATGAGAGCCAATTTCCAACAAATTTTGCAACAAATTCATCCGACGATAAAACCTCCCTCAAAAGTAGTTGTAGGTATGTCTGGAGGGGTAGATTCGTCTGTTGCTGCATGGATTTTGAAGCAGCAAGGCTATGAAGTTATTGGACTTTTCATGAAAAATTGGGAAGACGATGATGACTCTGAGTATTGTTCAACTCGTCAAGACTGGATAGATGTTGTTTCCGTTGCAGACTTAATTGGCATTGACGTAGAAGCCGTTAATTTTGCGAATGAATATAAAGATCGAGTATTTTCTGAGTTTTTAAGAGAGTATTCTGCTGGCAGAACCCCCAATCCAGACGTTTTATGTAACGCTGAAATTAAGTTCAAAGCTTTTTTAGATCATGCCATGTCCTTGGGCGCTGATTTTATTGCTACAGGCCACTATGCTAGAACGCGCCACACTGATCAGGGTGTTAAGTTACTTAAAGCTCTAGATTTAACAAAAGATCAAAGTTATTTTTTACATCGACTCAATCAAGAGCAGGTGAGCCGTGTTCTTTTCCCACTGGGTGAAATACCCAAAACTTTAGTTCGTGAAATTGCCCTAGAAATTGGCCTTCCGAATGCCAAGAAAAAAGATTCAACAGGAATTTGTTTTATTGGTGAGCGTCCATTTAGAGAGTTTTTGGGTAAATATTTGCCAAGCAAGCCTGGTTCAATGCTTACACCTGAGGGGGCCTATATTGGTGAGCATATTGGATTAGCCTTTTACACTGTTGGCCAAAGAAAAGGGATTGGAATTGGTGGTAGCCAAGCGGGCAGTGGCGATGCATGGTATGTCGCTGGCAAAGATATGAAGAACAACACATTAATTGTGGTGCAAGGGCATGATCACCCTTTATTACAATCATCCAATTTGCAGGCTCAAGCAGCTAGTTGGGTCGCTGGGCGGACTCCTGAAGTTGGTATTCACTATGGTGCAAAGACAAGATATAGGCAAGAAGATGCAGGTTGCCAAATTATTTATCAGCAAGAGCTATTTCAATTAACTTTTGATCACAAACAGTGGGCAGTAACTCCTGGACAATCTGCCGTTTTATATGACGGCGAGATTTGCCTAGGGGGAGGAATCATCGTCTAAAAGTTAGACGGGATGAGGTGTTTCAAGGAAAGATGGGCGTTGACTAATTTTGTCATGAAATGAGGCTAAGTTCGGATAATCATTACGCCAATTGATTTCTGGGAAGCGGAATAATAAATACCCTAATACGCAACCAACAGCGATATCAGCCAGACAAAATTGATTGTTGTAACACCAAGGGTTATTTCCTAAGCCCTCAGAAATGGCTTTCAACCCCGAATTGATTTTACTCATTTGGCGATCTACCCAGGCTGGGCTTCTAAATTGATCTCTGCCACCCCATGTTTTTTCCAAGCGGATTAAGATGGCTGCGTCTAATATTCCATCGCATAAAGCTTCCCAGGTTTTAACAGCGGCTTTTTCTTTCCCATTTGATGGAATAAGGTGACCAACTGGGCTTAATGTATCAGCGTACTCAACAATGACCCGAGAATCAAACATCACTCCCCCATCATCCATGACTAGGGCTGGGATTTTTCCTAAGGGATTCATCTCCATCATCTTCGTCGTAGGGCTCCAAACATCTTCGATGGCTAATTCAATGTCAATTTTTTTCTCAGCAAAGGCAATTCGTGACTTGCGAACGTATGGGCTTGCGAGTGATCCAATTAATTTCATAAATGCGTTCCTAAATAAAAAGTTCTGTCATCTATGATAAAGAATAAAATAAACATTGTTAAATAACTAGACAAAAACCGTGACAAATACTCTCAACACATTGAATGCTTTATCACCCATCGATGGCCGATATGCCACTAAAGTAGATACTTTAAGGGTTTGGCTTTCTGAAGCTGCCTTTATGCAACATCGCGTTAAAGTCGAGGTTCATTGGCTGATTGCCTTATCAAAATCTGGGCTTGCTGATATTCCGACTTTTAGTTCAGATTCTGAGAAAAAACTCTTGGGCATTGTTGACGGGTTTTCTGAGGCCGATGCGCAACGCATTAAAGAGATAGAATCTGTTACAAATCATGATGTTAAGGCTGTTGAGTATTGGTTAAAAGAGCAAGTAAAAGGTGACGCCGAGCTTGAAAAAGCTAGTGAATTTATTCATTTTGCATGTACATCGGAAGATATCAACAATACTTCACACGGCATGATGCTCAAAGGGGCTGTGCATGAGGTCATGCTTCCCAAATTGACCGAATTACACAACACCCTAAAAGAGATCGCAATTAATAACGCAGCCGTACCGATGCTATCCCGAACTCATGGACAGCCCGCATCTCCCACAACCCTGGGTAAAGAGATGGCAAATATTGCGAAACGCCTTGAGCGTGCAATCAGCCAGATACAAAAAGTACAAATGAGTGGAAAAATGAATGGCGCTGTTGGTAATTACAACGCTCATTTATCTGCTTATCCTGAATTTGACTGGGAATCTTTCTCGAAATCTGTTGTAGAAAATCGGCTAGGCTTGGAGTTCAATCCCTATACTATTCAAATTGAACCTCACGACGCTATGGCTGAGTTATTTGACTCCTTTTCCAGAGCTAATACGATCTTGTTGGATATGAACCGAGACATATGGGGTTATATTGCTTGGGGTTACTTTAAGCAAAAAACCAAAGAAGGTGAAATTGGTTCTTCTACGATGCCTCATAAGGTTAATCCTATTGACTTTGAAAATTCAGAAGGCAATTTAGGAATTGCCAATGCGTTACTTCGTCATTTATCAGAAAAGCTACCTATCTCACGTTGGCAAAGAGATTTAACTGATTCAACGGTATTACGTAACTTAGGAAATGCATTTGGGCATACGCTTTTATCCTATGACAGCGCTTTAAGAGGATTGCGGAAATTAGAAACGAATCCAGCTCGATTAGCAGAAGACTTAGATCAGTGTTGGGAGGTATTAGCAGAGCCCATACAAACGGTCATGCGACGTTATCAAGTCCCCAATCCTTATGAGCAATTGAAAGAACTTACGAGGGGTAAAGCTATCACGAAAGAAGGGATACAAATCTTTATTCAAGGTTTAGATATTCCTAAAGAAGCAAAAGATTACCTACTTGCACTTACTCCAAGCAACTATGTTGGTAAAGCCATAGAGCTTACTTTGAGATTGAAATAAGTGATGCGTTTTTTTTGAGCATTGTTTAAATATGCAAAAAAAACCTCAACCTGTGACGGCCTCATTTTTTCTCGTCATCATTGTTTATCAATGCTTATGGCACTTCCTTGCACCTTTAGCCCTATTACGGTTATGGTACAAAGGAAAAAAAGAACGAGGTTATCGCAAAAATATTTTAGAGCGATTTGGTTTTTATCCCAATGACGATTTTCAACAGGCCATTTGGGTTCATGCTGTTTCTGTTGGAGAGACTAGAGCTGCAGCCCCTTTCATCGAGCAACTCATTGCAAAGGGGCATCGAGTCTTACTTACACATATGACACCCACTGGAAGACAAACGGGCGCCGATATTTTTGCTCAGCAAATTGCTCAACATCAGTTAATACAACGTTATATCCCATATGATTTTTGTTGGCCGATATCACGCTTTTATCGACATTATGCTCCTAGCAAAGGGGTTTTGATGGAAACGGAAATTTGGCCGAGTATCCTCTTCTTTGCACGCCATCGTTTTCCGATCTACCTTATCAATGGGCGACTTTCGGTGAAAAGTAGTCTCAAGTTTGCGCGCTTTGGAAAACTCAGTAACACCCTTTTTGGAATGTTTCAAAGGATCCTTGCTCAATCTGAAATGGATAAAGAGCATTATCAGTTGTTTGGGGTTCAGGATTGTTTAGTCACTGGTAATCTAAAGTTTGATGTTAAATTATCTGCAGAAAAAATTCTTCAAGGTCAACAATGGAAGTCCGTGTGGCAATCAAGGAAAATTATCTGTGCAGCCAGTACCAGAGAGGGTGAAGAGAGAATCATCATCAGCGCTTGGAAAACAATAGAATCTCTGAATAAGCCTCTTCTGATCATTGTCCCTCGGCATTTACCTCGCGTACCAGAAATTGAAGAGCTATTAAAGAATCATCAAATAAGCTACACCAAACGTAGTCAAATCAAAGATGCCAGTGAACTTCAAACAGACATATTGATTGGTGACACTATGGGTGAAATGGCTTTTTATTTATCTTGTGCCGATGATGTCATGATGGGTGGCACATTGATGGGTACAGGAGGACAAAATTTAATAGAGCCATTATCCTTAGGAAAGCCCGTCATCCTTGGGCCATCGACCTATAATTTTGCACAAATTAGTCAAGATGCCATCGCAGCAGGAGTTGCCATAGCTATTCAGGGAGATACTGAAGAAGACCTACAGACTTCGTTGCAAAAGTGCTTTGAGAATCTGATGCAAAATCCTCAAGTGTTAAAAAACATGGCTTTTTTGAGCCAAGGCTATGCTGAGCTTCATCAGGGCGCCACAAATAAAACCCTGAAAGGTTTAAACTATGAAAAATGACTCATAAATTTTGATTTTCGGTACTCATACGATATTTTGATATTCACTTTGGAGCAAATATGCATTTAGTTATTATTGGCGCAGGAATTGGTGGTTTAACGATGGCCCTTGCAGCGCATCATGCTGGAATCTCTTGCTCTGTTTATGAATCCGTTCCAGAGATAAAGCCAATTGGAGTTGGCATCAATATTCTTCCACACGCTAGTCGTTTTTTATGTGAGAGTCTTGGATTAGAGGAGGAGCTCACTAAAAAAGGTGTGTTAACTAAAGAGGCTATTTTCTTTAACCGCTTTGGTCAAAAGATTTATGCAGAACCATCTGGTAGATTAGCTGGATACGCTTGGCCACAATTTTCGATTCATCGCGGTGATTTACAAATGGTTCTTTTAGATGCTTTCTTACAGAGAGTTGGAAAAGAAAATCTTCATTTAGGATGGGATTGCACCCGTGTCGATGAAATGAATGGTATCGCTTATTTTAAAAAATCGAAGTCAGATGAGCTTACCGAAATCTCTGTTAAAGGTGACGCAGTCATTGCTTGCGATGGAGTCCATTCAGTCATTCGTAAACAGCTGCACCCTAACGAGGGTAAGCCTTTGTATTCTGGCGTCAATATGTGGCGCGGCACCACAAAATGGAAGCCTTTCCTATCCGAAGCCAGCATGGTGAGAGCCGGTTGGTTGACTCAAGGAAAGATGGTCATATACCCCATTAGGAATAATATAGATGGGCAAGGTAGCCAATTAATCAATTGGGTTGCCGAGGTAGAGACTCCAAATCATTTAGAGCGTGATTGGAATAAGCAAGGTCGATTAGAGGACTTTATTGGCGCTTTTGAAGACTGGCATTTTGATTGGCTAGATGTTCCTGCATTAATTCGTGGGGCAGAGTCTATTTTGGAATTTCCAATGATTGATCAAGAGCCGTTACCATTTTGGACAAGAGGTCGAGTGACATTACTGGGTGATGCTGCGCACCCTATGTATCCTAGAGGATCGAATGGCGCTGGTCAGTCGATTCTTGATGCGCAATCCTTAGTAAAATTTTTAGCACAAGAAAACGACGTGGAAAAAGCATTGAAGCTCTACGAGGGTGTTCGCTTAGAAGCAACTGGGAATGTCGTAAGAATGAATCGTATTAATCCACCAGATGCTATTTTGCGTGAAGTTTGGGAGCGCACCGATGACAAACCTTTTGCGAAAATCGAAGATGTGATTTCTCATGATGAGATGGAAGCCATTACTCAGCGCTATAAAAATGTTGCGGGTTACGATAAAAAAACAGTGGCGGCGTAAGATAATTATGGAAAAAAAATCATTTCGGATTATATTTGTAGCATTGAGTATCTTGATGAGTATTTCTGCTTTGGCACAGTCTGGGGTTCCGATCAAACTCATTGTGCCTTTTACACCAGGCACGGGCCCCGATACGATTGCTAGGGCTTTGTCACCAAAACTTTCAGAAAAGTTGGGACAGCCGGTCATTGTTGATAATCGTGCTGGCGCATCTGGCAACATTGGAACTGAATCAGTGGTCAGAGCAAAACCTGATGGAACAACACTTTTAGTCACCGTCAATACGATTGTCATGAATCGCGCCTTGTATCCTAAAGCCACTTTTGATCCGTTAACTGATTTATCACCCATGACACTTGCGGCATATGGAGATCTGGTGTTAGTCGTCCCGACGAACTCCCCTTATAAAACAGCTGCAGAATTTATTGCTGCCGCCAAGTTGAGTCCAGGCAAATTAACTTATGCATCACCTGGTATTGGCACTCCCCATCATTTAGGAATGGAAGAGTTAAAGCATATTTCGGGGGTCAATATTTTGCATGTGCCTTATCGCGGTACTGCCCCTGCTGTAACAGATTTATTAGGTAGTCAAGTCGATGCTATGTTTTTACCAGTCCATGTGTCAATGAATTACATCAAGGCTGGAAAATTAAGGGCTTTAGGTATTGGCTCTAAAAAGCGTAATCCTATTGCTAGCCAAATTCCCACTTTTGCCGAATTAAAAATTGGCGATGTTGATGTTTCAATGTGGTTTGGGATTATGTCCCCTAAAGGTGTTCCTGCTGATGAATTTAACCGCCTCAGTCAGGCAATTCGGGATGTATTGGTAGACTCTGAGATTAAGAATATATTTTCTGCGCAGGGTCTTGAGCCGGCCACGAGTTCATCTGCTGCATTTAAAGAAATTGTCGAAAAAGATACCATTCGATGGGCTAAAACCATTAAAGATCAGGGCATTACGGCCGAATAATCGTTACACTTTGGCGCCATAATTAGGATCATCTAAACGAGCCTGATCCTTCTCAACTTTTACTTCAATTTTTACCAAGTCTTCACGCTTTACGCCCAACCACATGGCGATTGCAGCAGCGACGAATACAGAAGAATAAATACCAAATAAAATTCCGATAGTGAGAGCAACTGCAAAATAATGCAGGGTTGCACCCCCGAATAACAGCATTGACAACACCATCATTTGGGTACTACCGTGTGTAATGATAGTTCTACTCATGGTGCTAGTAATCGCACTGTCAATCGTATCCGGGGTATCTAGCTTACGAAAACGACGGAAATTTTCTCGGATTCGATCAAATATAACAACGGATTCGTTGACGGAGTAACCAAGAACGGCAAGTACAGCTGCTAAGACAGAAAGAGAAAACTCCCAATGGAAAAAAGCAAAGAAACCAAGAATGATGATGACATCATGCAAGTTTGCGATGATACCTGCCAACGCAAACTTCCATTCAAAACGAATGGACAGATAAATCACAATACCAACAACAACAAATAGAAGTGCCTTAATACCCCCGTATAAAAGCTCCTCCCCAACTTGTGGGCCAACGTATTCGACACGTTGTAGACGAACTGATGGATCGATTTCTTTTAATTTAGATAGTACAGATTTACTTTGGTCGCTAGAGGACATCATAGAGCCATCAGCATTTTTAATTAAAGGTAAACGAATCATGACATCTTTGGAGCTACCAAAGTTTTGGACATTGACCTCTCCATATCCTAAGCCTGTTACAGCATTTCTAACAGTTTCTAGCTCAGCCGCCTTTTCATATTGAACCTCAATAACGGTTCCACCGGTAAATTCAATAGAAAGATTGAGACCCTTTTGCCAAAGAAAAAATACTGCAGCAAAAAACGTGATAAATGAGATTGCATTCAGAATCAATGCATAGCGCATAAAAGGAATATCTTTTTTGATACGGAAAAATTCCATTTGCTTACCCTATTGAAACGGATTGTAGTTTTTTCTTCGAGCCATACCAAAGGTTAACTAATCCACGTGAGAAAAATACTGCTGAGAACATAGACGTCAAAATACCTAAACAGTGAACGATTGCAAATCCCTTGATTGGCCCTGATCCGAATGCAAGAAGTGCTAAACCAGCAATCAGTGTTGTGACATTCGAGTCAAAGATAGTTGCCCAGGCCTTCTCAAAGCCTGTTGATATAGCTATTTGAGGACTAGCACCTTGCCTTAACTCCTCTCGAATACGCTCATTAATTAGTACATTCGAGTCAATGGCCATACCTAAAGCAAGGGCCATCGCCGCAATACCTGGAAGACTTAAGGTTGCTTGCAACATGGATAGAACTGCTATGAGTAACAGTAGATTCACGGCAAGAGCAACGACTGAAAATAGCCCAAATAACATGTAATAAAGTATCATAAAGATAGCGATAGCGATAAAGCCATAGACTAATGATTTAAAGCCTTTTTCAATATTTTCTGCCCCAAGACTTGGACCAATGGTACGTTCTTCAATGATTTCCATAGGCGCAGCTAAAGAACCAGCTCGTAATAATAGTGCTAAGTCATTTGCACTTTGCGTTGTTGGTTGACCGGTAATCTGAAATTTAGAACCAAACTCTCCTTGGATCGTTGCAATGGTTAGGACCTCTCCCTTACCTTTTTCAAACAAAATCATCCCCATTGGTTTTTGTAGATTTTCTCGCGTCATTTCTTGCATAGCACGACCACCTGCG
>CAIPQU010000143.1 GCA_903867305.1 uncultured beta proteobacterium | reverse complement strand
TGAACTGATTATTGGGGTGGCTGATGGGGCTCGAACCCACGACAACAGGAATCACAATCCTGGACTCTACCGACTGAGCTACAGCCACCGTAGAAAAGAATACTATTCTACATCAAAATGACTGCTTTCTCCAAAGAAAGTCTTAGTAAGTTGAATCTTTGCAAATCCATTCTTTACGATCAAACTCGCCGATGCTCTCATCAAAAATTAACCAAACTAAAAATGATTTCAAACCAAAAGTCATTGTTTTCATACTTTATCTCCATCGCAGATTGAGATATCAATATACTGTATAAAAAAACAGTAGTCCAGTATTTTTTGAATTTATTGTTGTTTTTTTACTGTTTAAATCCACAGTAGTTACTTTACACTACTTCTTCGATCTGCAGGGCTCCAAAACTCAATTGGAGCCATATTTTGCACAAAGCGCCCTCCTTTGTCCTTATATGCCTGTCGGATCCTCTCGATATCTAACTCTTCTTGACCCGTCATATAGGTGAAATCTAAAACTCCAATTTCTTTTTTTACGTAATCAATAAAAGCAAAACCCACTGGATAACCCGTCGTTAATGCCAAGCGATAAAAGCCACTTCTCCAACCTGGCGTTCTTTTTCTGGTTCCCTCAGGGGTGATCACTAACCAGAACTGTTTTGCCCGCTTCATTTCATCTGCGAGTTCAGAAACGTAGCCCTGTGGACTTGTCCGAATGACTGGTCTACCACCAAGATATCGAAGCCACCAACCCACTAACGGAATTTTAAATAAACTATCTTTTGCTAGGTAATACACCTGAACACCCATGGCCCATTTGGTCAGTATTCCAATAAAAAAATCAACATTAGATGTATGGGGGTAAACAACCAAGATGCCGTGCGTCCCAGGCAAGCCCTGAAATTGAACAGTCCATCCCAGCATCTTGAGAATGAACTGGCTAAACCGTCCTCTTCGAAACTGAATCCACTTTGATGAGTCAATAAGTTCTGGCATGCTAATTAGGAGCTCAAACGCAAATGTCGTTGAAAATCATGCAAAAAAGCTTCCCTTAAAGAAGCATGTAAATAGTGTCCAATTTCAATCGTTTTGCCTTGATATCTCATTTGTATCATCTTTTTATCGGTCAATATGCTACTCAGTTGGACCCAAGCAGAGTTCAATATGATTAACTCATTTTTTCCTGCAATGGATGTTTCAATTTCTAACTGACCCTGCTTTAAGGTAATTGCCTCAAAATCAGTTGCATGACGTGCATAAATCATTAAAGCAACCGCTAAAACAATTAATTCAAGAATAGTAAACGGAAGAACAATCCAAATCCCTTGAATCAAAAAAAAAATTGCCACAAATAATGAAAAACTGGATTGTGCGATATAGAATAAACCTACCTGCCGTGGTGTAAAAGAGCAGTTCTTTCTAAATATCCATTGATGGAGAGGGGGAGCAAAAGTATGACTAATCATTTAACCCATTATCTCAAAGCTTTTTCAATTTGTATTTTGACATTATTTTTACTAGCTTGTGATCGACACGATTATGGTACTTGGAAGTGCAAAGCTTCAAATCCCTATGAAAAAGATTTCACTTTTATTTTAAATGGCTCTAAGATGACCTTAGTGGGAACTGATTATTCATTTTGTGGCAGTTATGGTGCGAATAGTTTTTTTGATTCGCCATGTCCGTCAACCCCAACCGATTCACACATCGTATTTCATGGCAAAACTGGTACTTTAAACCTCGGTAACAAACCATATAAATGTAATTCACTTTAAAATTCAAGAATGACACCAGAACGCACTTTATTAGAAACAACAGAACTCATTGCCGTCGTAGGTCTTTCTAATGATCCGAATAAAGCATCTCACCGTGTGTCTGAATTTATGCAACATCATGGCTACAAAATAGTACCCGTGAACCCCAATGAAGTAAGTATTCTTGGCGAAAAATGCTACCCGAATCTAGAGTCCATTCCATTTGCTATTGACATGGTGAATGTCTTTCGCCCCGCTAAAGATTGTACAGATATCGCAAAGTCTGCTGTAACGATTGGTGCTAAATCAGTGTGGTTACAACTTGGCATCGTGAGCGAAGAAGCGAAAGACATTGTGGAGAAAGCAGGCATTGGGTTTGTGATGGACCGATGTCTAAAAATTGAATATGCGATGGGGTAAAAATACCGTGAAAGCTCGTCATTGGTTAAAAATAATTTCTTTTATCGGCTTGAGCGTATGGAGCCTACAATTTGCGCCCCCAAGCTACGCCGATGATCCAGCTATTCAAGAGATTACCCCCTTTCTTCCTAAAGCTTATCAAGTTGGTCAAGGTCCTTTCACTTACCTTGGATTCAAAGTCTATGACGCTAAATATTATGTTAACGATAATGAAGGTAAAACGGGGTTTGCGATTCGTCTTGAATATGTGAGAAAAGTTTTAGGCGCGGATTTATTAAAAGCGACGATGCAGCAGTTTGCAAGACTTGGTGCATCTGAAAGTGATATCGCAAAATGGGAAGAAGAACTTGGCAAGCTATACCCTAACGTCGACAGCGGGCATCAGATCACGGCCATCTACAACCCCAATGGCACTACGACATTTTTACATAATGGCAAACTCATTGGAAAAATGGCGAGTGAACTCTTTTCTAAATATTTCTTTAGTATCTGGTTAGATCCTAAAACCAATCGCCCCGATTTACGCCGCCAACTATTAGGGGATTTATGTTCACCAAGCATTATCTCTACAAGCTGTATAAAATGATCTGATGCGAACTCTTCTTAACTCTCTCGAACGAAAACAGCTTCATAAAAACATGCCCACGTGGGAATTTGTTGATGGGGTTGATGCAATCCATAAAAACTTTAACTTCAAAGATTTTCAACAAGCTTTTGCATTTATGACTGAGGTCGCTGCTGAGGCGGAGAATCAAAATCACCACCCCGAATGGTTTAACGTTTGGAATCGCGTTGAAATTCGATTATCTACGCATGACAGCGGTGGTTTGACGCAAAAAGATGTCGCTCTTGCAAATACAATTGATCAAATCTTCAAAAAATATCAGCAATCTGTTTGAATGATGTGAGTGTAGCTTGTCTAAGCTCAGTTACTTTTGATCGAACTCTTTTCACAGCAAATCCAAGAACTTCATACCGAGGATTAAAAGCTACGCACCAGAATTGATTCTACACTTTAGAAATTCCCATCTCATCTAATACATCCAATACTAAATCGAGCCTTAAACGTGGATTCGACACGCCTAATAAGTGCTCTTTTTGCCCTGCTGAGAGCGGTAGGAGTTCACACCAACGATTAGCAACCCATCCACAATCATCTTGTAAGTGAGGTGCCGTAAACGGCATTTGATCGATTGAAACACCTTGTATCACCATCGAATCAATGACCTTTTTTAAGGTATCCGCGGTGACTTGCAACTCTTGAGGTATCGGCATTACGGGATCGCTAACTATTTCTTCGACATCAGCTACCCAAAGGCCATTCTTTTTTCGTTCACTTCCCCGAATCGTAAAACGTTGACCACCTGTGCATTGAATGACAAATAAATTCGGTTGAACCGCATCAAAATGAGTGATATGCGCAAAGGTTCCAACTTGAGAAAAGGTAATTTGTTCGTTAGGTGTCCTAACCTCCCCGCCTTGATCAAGGGTCACAATACCGAAAGGTGTTTTTTCTTGTACACAAGATTTAATCATATCTAAATAACGAACTTCAAAAATCTTTAAATGAATAATACCCTCGGGGTACAAGGTAGTTCCCAATGGAAACAGTGGAAGTATTAAAAACTCTGTGGAATTCGTCATAAAAATATCTCCTTAGACATTACTTTGCCATAACTTGTCGAAACAAATCTGAAGTGACGAAAAAATGTAGCCAACCAAGAAGTGCTTTTAAAGGTAATTGATCCATCTTTTTTGGATCGACCCCAACAAACTGTCGAACAAAAGGAAACAGTGCAAGGTCTAGCATCGTCATATGTTCCCCGAATAAAAAAGTCTGCTGCTCTAAACGCTGGTTTAGTGGAAAAAAATACAGCTCCATTGCCTGATCAAAAATTTTCTTTGGATCCTCTTCCAGAAATCGTTGAGGATATTTATAGATATCGAGTAATTTTTTAAAAGGTCCATCATTGATTTCGATCCAGCTCTCCATGGTCTGACGTTGCTCTGAACCAGCAATAGGTAACCATCCATCGGGATCAAATTGATTCAAAGCCCAATACATAATATCGATACTTTGATCAATCACGCGTTGATCAGAAGTCAACAATACCGGCACCGTTCCTTTGGGGGACAACTGCAACATCTGTAGAGGCTTGTTTCGTAACTCAATCTCTCGCAGTTCGAAAGGGATTTGAGCATAAATTAAAGCAAATCTTGCACGCATCGCATAGGGGCAACGACGATAGGAATAGAGGATTGCTTGCATTTACTCAAATATCTCCTGGTCGCGCTTTGGTCGTTGCAAAGCAACGATTTTTTCACGAGGTGATTTTTGTAGATGTTTTTTAATGATTTTAAATATATCTAAATCAAACTCAGCTTGTCCAGAAGTGAGTAATTCCTCAACTTCATCTTCATTCATCGCCGATCCCAAATAACACCATTGATCAATCAGATGAAGACTTTTGCCTTCTTGAAGACCAATCGGTCCTGAATAGGGCCAAATCGATACCTTGAATTTCAAAAGTACCGTATGTAATCGTAAATGATACTGCGCTAAGGACTCCTTACCAATACACGCGCCAGTACATTGCTTCACCTGATAAGCAAAACATGGCTTCCCTGGCAGATTTTTTTCTAAGCCAAGTAAAGCCTCACAAAGTTGATTTTTTTTTGCCAGGCTTTGCAAAGTTTGTAAAGCTTCACGGCGACTATAAAAGAGTCCGAATAAGTCTTCTTGAATCCCTGGCTTTAAATCATCATGACGCACCAACTGAGGTGTAAGAACACCCTGCTCATTGGGAACTAGTTGCCATGCGCAAAGGTCTTTTGAACGCCTCAATTTAATATTCATACTAGGTAACTTGTCTTTAATCAACTTTGACTCTAAGAGCAATGCACCGATTTCTCCCTCTGTTTCAATCCAGTCAATGTCTTTGACTTGCATAGCTAATTTCATTTCTTTTCGCACGCTTAAAGCACTAGAAAAATGCCCCATCACTCGCGACTTTAAAGAGTTACTCTTACCAATATAGAGTGGCCGACGATTTTCTGCATAAAAAATATAGACGCCTGGTTTTTCTGGAATATCTTCGATGAGTTGCGCATCAATATGGGGCAGCAAGGAAGGTGACTGCAACAATTCTTGGACCGCATTCTGGACCTTTTGAACACCAAATTGTGCGATACACTTCTGCCAAAATTGGGCAATGAGTTCTGCATCTCCTAAGGCGCGATGACGTGCACTAACCTCTAGGTCATGCACAGCAATGATGGTATCTAAGTTATGTCTTGACTGACCTGGATAAAGTAATCGAGATAATTTAACCGTACAAATGACTTTAGACCGAAAATCAATCCCCATCCGTTTAAAAGCAGCTTTAATAAATCCATAATCAAAGCGGGCATTGTGAGCAATAAAAATCTTATCTCTTAATTGCATCAAAAGCTCTGGACCAAGCTCATCAAAACGAGGTTGATTCACGACCATTTGGGGGGTAATGCCTGTCAAACGTTGAATATTATAAGGAATAGGCATTTCGGGATTGATCAGTCTAGACCAGGTAAATAACTCCCCCTCTTGCATGGTAAGGACACCTATCTCAGTAATGCGATCTCGTTCTGAATGACCACCAGTGGTCTCAATATCGACAAAAGCAAGTGGCGGGAAGTCAGTAATCAAAGAATTCATATCAAAACAATACTAGATTCTGTTGCTTTTTGCTTCAATCATCAAAATTTGGCAAAACTATCGCATAATCGAAATATGCATCGTCGTGACTTTATTCAACAACTTAGTGCTGGCTTACTGCTTGGTGCAACAAGCACTAAAGGTCTTGCTGCCAATTTAGGTAAATCACAGGGTTTACCTCGAGTGATTGTTGTGGGTGGTGGGTTTGGTGGACTCACCGTTGCGAAATATCTTCGGGTGTTTTCTCAAAACAAGATCGAGATATTACTGATTGATCCAAGCCCATCTTTTATCTCTAGCCCCATGTCGAATTTAATTTTTAGCAACCAATTCCAGCTGAATCAATTAACATTCTCACGGCAAACCTTGGTCCAAAAATATGGTCTTCAATTGATTCAAAGCATGGTCACCAGAATCGACCCGGAACAACAACAAGTACATTTACCAACCGGTGAGAAATTGAATTATGACAGGCTGGTTTTATCCCCTGGAGTCGCTTTTCAATTTGACGACTACTCCAATATTTCTGACAAAAAAAATGGCACGGGCATCGTCCATGCCATGCAAGCAGGTCCACAAACGCTTCAACTCAAAAAATCTATCGAAGCCATGAAAGATGGTGGGGTTTTTGCGATCACCATTCCGATGGCACCCTATCGCTGCCCGCCCTCTCCTTATGAAAGAGCCTGCCAAGTAGGAATCTACTTTAAAAAGTATCAGCCTAAAAGCAAAATTCTGATCCTTGACGCCAATCCAGATATCACATCAAAATCTCAACTATTTAAAAAAGTATGGGCCAATTACTTTCCACAGATGATTGAGTATCGTAATAACCATACGCTGATGGATGTCGACCTATCAGATCAGCGCCTTTTATTTGAGGTTCAAGACGATATTAAGGCCGATGTTCTCAATGTCATCCCCCCCATGCGCGCAGGGGATATTGCACATCAGAGCGGTCTGACCAACATCAACAAGCGATGGTGTGGCATCAATTTTTTGACTTTTGAGTCAACGGCCATTCAGAAAATACATATTCTAGGTGACGCTACCCAAGGGGGAGATTTAATGCCTAAATCTGCCCAAATCGCCTATGGCCAAGGTAAGGCCTGCGCACAAGCGATTACCCAGCTTTTGTTCAATACCGAGCTCAATCACCAACCCCACTACAACAATCTTTGCTACAGTTTTATGACCGAAAGTACCGCTGCCCATATTCAAACGGATCATCTGTACGATGCAAATCTTAAAACCATGAAGGTCATCCCAGGCTCTCAAGAACTTTCAAGCACCCCCACGGAAGATGAATATGCAAAAGGCTTGCTTTGGGCAAAAGATATGTGGAAAGATATTCTGTCTTAATGGCATGTAAGTTACAAAACTAATTTATAGTATTAATAATAAAAAAAGAGGAAAAATATGCAACTGACGATTAATAACGAAATCCATAATATCGATGTCGAACCAAATATGCCCTTGCTATGGGCGATTCGTGAAGTGGTTGGTTTAACGGGAACTAAATATGGCTGCGGTATCGCCCAGTGTGGTGCCTGTTCGGTCTACATTAATGGTGAACTGACTCGTTCGTGCTCCATCCCCGTCTCTGCTGTGGGTAGCATGAAAATTACAACGATCGAGGCTTTATCAAAAGATAATTCCCATCCCGTCCAAAAAGCTTGGATTGCC
>CAIPQU010000142.1 GCA_903867305.1 uncultured beta proteobacterium | reverse complement strand
CAACTTACCATCATCTGGTAAAAAATTTGCTGTCTTAAATTCCACACGAGAGCGCAGTTTTGTTATGTCTCTGATGGATTGTACAATCGCTAATTCTAATCCAGAGAGGTCTTCTGCGGCCTCTTCTTTAAGCTCGCAGAAGAAGTTCATTTCTTCATTACCGATTGTGCCCGTTACAACGATCCGTGCTTTTTTGATACTACTATGCTTTCTGATGATTTCATGAACTTGTCCTGGATGAACAAACATACCCTTGATTTTGGTCGTTTGATCGGCGCGTCCTAACCATCCCTTGATCCGAAAATTGGTTCTTCCACAAGGTGATGGATCATGAATAGAAGAAGGATCAATTGCCGATAAATCACCTGTGCCAAATCGAATCAAAGGGTAGTCACGATCAAACACGGTGATCACAACTTCGCCTGTTTCGCCAATTGGTATCGGTTGAGTGCCATTGGGCTCAACAATCTCTAGTAACACATCTTCGTCAATGATCATCCCACTACTGAGAGCAGGAGATTCGTAAGCAATCAGTCCTACATCAGCCGTGGCATAGGCCGACACAATCATAATCCCGCGTTCTTTAAACCATGATCGTAGACTCGGGGTTAGAGCTTCACCTGACACAACTGCTTTTTTCAGGCTACTGGCATCAAGTCCTAGTTCAGTTGCTTTTTCAAGAATGATTTTTAAAAACGACGGAGTACCTGTGTAGGCATTCGGACGCAAGTGAGCAATCGTTTGTGCTTGTAACTCAGTTTGGCCAACACCTGCAGGAAATACACAACACCCTAAAGCATGTGCGCCGCCTTCTAACATCCATGCACCGGGGGTGAAATGATATGAAAAAGTATTATGGACCAAATCACCTTTTTCAAAACCGGCGGCACGCAGTGACCTTGCAAAGCGAAACGTATCGATTGCCATTCCCTGAGGCTCATAAATGGGCCCTGGAGACTGAAAAATACGTTTGAGCTGATGTAATTGCGTTGCATTCATCCCCCCGAATGGCGGGTTACTATGCTGTTGTTTTGAAAGATCAGACTTACGAGTGACAGGTAGTGCTGCCAGTTGTTCTAAGGTGGTTATTTGCGAAGTATTGATCTGCGCAAATAATTTCTGGAAATATTCCGTATTGTCTTTTGCATATTGAATTTGCGCAGGTAATCGATTTAAAAGATCTTGTAATCTTTCCTGATGTGTTCTTGTTTCCCGTTGATCAAGAGGCATTTTTTATCTCAAGAAAGCCAGCGTTTACGACGCCGATATGATTTAACATCTTTAAAAGATTGGCGCTCTTCTTCATCATTCGCAGCAACACCTAAATAGAATTCTTTAACATCTTCATTATTACGAAGATCTTTTGAACTTCCATCCATCACTACCCGACCATTTTCTAAAATATAACCATAGTCACTATAACGAAGAGCAATCATCGTATTTTGTTCTGCCAGTAAAAAGCTTACTTTTTCCCGTTGATTCAGATCTTTCACGATTTCAAAAACCTCTTCTACAATTTGCGGTGCAAGACCCATTGAGGGTTCATCGAGGAGGATCATCTCAGGCTTGGCCATCATCGCTCGGCCAATTGCGCACATTTGTTGTTCACCCCCAGAGGTATAGGCTGCTTGAGATTTGCGACGTGTTTTTAAACGTGGGAAATACTGATAGATTTTTTCTAGGTCATGTTTGATTGCAGCGTTGCCATCAGTGCGCGTATAGGCCCCAGTCATTAAATTATCCTCGATGGATAGATGAGCAAAGCAATGACGACCTTCCATGACTTGAATCACGCCTCGTTTCACTAAATCATTTGGTGTGAGTTGATCGATACGCTCATTCCTATATTCAATCGTCCCTTTTGTCACATCACCGCGTTCTGCGGCAAGGATATTGGAGATGGCTTTTAGCGTAGTAGATTTACCTGCTCCATTTGCGCCGAGTAAAGCCACTACACTTCCTTGCGGAACTTCCAGAGAAACTCCTTTCAGGACCAATATCACATGGTCATAAATGACTTCAATATTTTTAACTGAAAGGAGTGCGGTCACGACGTAATAGAACTACTAGTTTTTCATGCAATTTGGAGTAATATTTTTTTCCTTTGCATACTCTTTTGCAGAGGCTTGAAATAATGGGTGGATCAATTTTTTATTACCCTCAATCCAATCAGAAACGAAGTTCCATTTTGTGCCATCCCATTGTTGAATTCTGATTTTTCCTGAGCCCTCATGATTTTCGCACGATGTTTTTATTTCTGGGAGCAAGCTGTTCGCACCTAAAGTGGTTAAACGACCGGTCGTAATATTGAGATTTTCAAATGCCCAGCGCATTTGTTCACCGCTCATCACTTTGCCCTTACCAAATTTTGCTTGTGCATTACGAACTGCTTCCACAGTGACTAGCGCAGCAGAAACACCCCGGTTATAAAGAGCTGTACCAATTTTGTTTTTATCAGAGTAATTACCTTTGCCTGCACCATAGACAACTTTACTAATTTCGGCGATCAAAGGTACATCCTTGCCAGAGGCATTCCAAGTAGCGCTCATATAACCTTTTGAGGCGTCTCCTGCAGGGATTACATCTTCTTCTGAGCCAGCCCACCAAGAGCCAACAATACGGTCACGTGGAAAGCCTACTTTTTGGGCGGCTTTGATCGCTGTTTGGTTCATCACACCCCAACCCCAAAACACAACATAATCGGGATTTTCTTCACGAATTTTTAACCATTGTGCACCTTGTTCATTTCCTGGGTGAGCAACGGGGATCTCAACGAGTTTAAAGTTATTGATCTTACTTTCTGCCTCAATCGCCACCATAGGCTCCTTGCCATAGGCGGAGTCATGGTAAAGATAGACAATTTTTTTACCCGATAAAGAACCATTTTTTTGGCCCAAGAATTTAATGATTGCAGACACTTGCATTTGATAAGTTGTCACTAGCGGAAATGCATAGGGGAAAACGGACCCATCAACCGCATCGGTACGTCCATAACCCATCATCACTAAAGGAACTTTATCTGCTTGTGATTTTTCAAGGACAGAATAAGAGATACCTGAAGACATCGTATGTATGGCGGTACCTTTTGACGTCCCAGATTTACCTTTTAAGCGCTCGTAGCACTCAACGCCTTTTGCGTTGTTGTATTCAGTCTCACATTCTTCCCAGGCGAATTTCACACCATTCACGCCACCTTCAGCAAGATTGACATAATTTAAATAGTCAATAAAGCCACCATAAAAAGATTGTCCGTTTTGGCCATATGGACCAACCCGATAACTAGGTATTGAAACAAACTGATCTTCTGCTTGCGCAAAAGAGCCAAATATTCCTAAAAAACTGGTTAGCATCGTAACAATTGTGAGAACTATCGATTTCCTAATAAGTATCATTGTTTTATCTCCTCGTTAATTTGATCCTGTAATTACTATCTACTTTTTTTCTATATTAATGCGGAAACGGCCAAAGTCTCAACTTTTCTTTGGTGATTTGCCAAAGTCTAGCTAATCCATGTGGTTCAACGATCAAGAAAAAGATGATGAGCGCCCCAAAGACCATGAGTTGGATATGAGAAACATTGGCATTACTAATGGGTAAATGAAGCAATTTTGAGATAAAAGGAAGAAAAATATCTAAAAAGATAGGTAAAAGCAAGATAAAGGCCGCACCCAAAAAATTACCTAAAATGCTTCCCACCCCACCAATAATGACCATAAATAAAATTTTGAACGAAAGTTCCAAGGAAAATCCATCAGGTTCCACAGTGCCCAGATAGCAATAGGCGTAGAGCGCACCAGCGATACCGCAATAAAAAGAACTAACGGCAAATGCTATGAGTTTGGTCCGCATCAGAGGAATCCCAATCACTTCCGCAGCCACATCCATATCTCGGACAGCCATCCAAGAGCGGCCGGTAGAAGATCGAACGAGATTCTTGCCAATGAAGGCGAGTCCAGAAACAAAGAATAAGACGAGTAGGTATTTGGATATGGGGGTATCGATCGTCAAGCCACCAAACTTCATGGTTTGAGCACTAATCACTCCAGATGAGCTGAAATTAGAGAACCATGGGAATTTGGTGAGGCACCAAACCACAAAAAATTGAGCTGCTAAAGTTGCAACGGCTAGATAAAAGCCTTTGATCCGCAGCGAAGGAAGACCAAATAAGACCCCAACAGCAGCAGCACTTAAGCCACCGAGAATAAATGATATAAAAAATGGAATACCTTCGATACGGAGTTGAAAGTTGTAGGTCGCATAGGCACCCACCGCCATAAATGCCGCAGAACCAAGTGATAACTGTCCTGCATAGCCCGTAAGGAAATTGAGGCCCAGAGCAGCCAAAGAGAAGATTAAAAATGGAATAAGAATCGCATTGAGCCAATATTCATTCGCAAAGAGTGGGATTACGATAAACGCAAAGGCCAGTAAAGCCAGCATGCCTATGCGGTCTTGAAAAATCGGAAATATTTGACTATCAGTAGTGTAGCTAGTTTTAAATTGGCCATTTTCACGGTAGAACATAATGTCTCCTTAGACTCGGTCAATATGTTTTTCACCGAACAATCCTTCGGGACGGACCAAAAGAAAGAGCAGTGCAAAAATGTAGGGAAACCAGCCCTCGATACCACCAAAATTTCCACCAAAGGCATCTTGAAGAACTGGAGGAATATAGATTTCAGCGAGTTTTTCAGAAACCCCGATAATCACGCCACCAATCACAGCGCCTGGTACAGAAGTAAAACCCCCTAAAATTAGGACAGGAAGCGCTTTTAGCGCTGTTAAAGAAAGAGCGTATTGAACACCATTACGAGAACCCCAGAGAAGGCCTGCCACAAGCGCCACAAAACCAGCAATACCCCATACTATGGCCCAAATATTTTGTAAAGGTATACCCAGAGATAACGCTGCTTGATGGTCATCAGCAACCGCCCGAAGCGCACGACCTACTTTGGTATATTGAAAAAGTAGCGCCAAGGCAAGTACTAACAGCAGGATAATACCTGAGGAGACTAGGTCGAGCTTGGAGACGCCCAGTCCAGTGGTATCCATTAAATATTGAATCGGCTCATCCACAATACCCAAATTAATGGGGCGGATTTCTGTCCCAAACAGAATCGGCGAGAGTCCATCGAGAAAAAAACTCAGCCCAATGGTCGCCATAAATAGAGTAATTGGTGGTTGATTGACCAATTTGCCAAGGATATATTTTTCCGTACAAATACCAATGATGACCATAAAAATAAATGATGCGATGATGGCCATCCACATCGGTAGGCCTAAATCGATACAACCAACCACCGCGAGCGCTGCCGAATACACCATCGCTCCTTGTGCGAAGTTAAATACTCCAGAAGCTTTATAAATGAGTACAAAGCCCAGTGCAACCAATGAATACATTAATCCAGACAGTACTCCGCTAATAACGATTTCAAAGAAAAATTGCATTTGATAATCCTTGCTGGTGAATCATGAGTGGGCCGTCCCTAGGTAAGCACTAATAACTTCAGGGTTATTTTTGACATCATTGGGTAGGCCATCGCCAATTTTTTTACCATAATCGAGAACCACAACACGATCAGAAATATCCATCACGACACCCATATCGTGGTCAATTAAAACAATCGTCACGCCATATTGTTGATTGACATCAAGAATAAAGCGACACATATCTTGTTTTTCCTCAACGTTCATCCCCGCCATTGGCTCATCGAGAAGAAGAAGTGAAGGTTCGGCCGCTAACGCACGTGCTAGTTCAACACGTTTTTGTAAACCATAGGGTAGTTTGCCGACTGGTGTTTTACGAATATGTTGGATTTCTAAAAAGTCGATGATTTCTTCTACTTTTTTGCGATGGTGTTCTTCCTCGTGACGAGCTGTCCCGATCCACAGAGCATGCTGTAATAAGTTTGATCGCATCAAGGTATTTCTACCAGTCATAATATTATCGAGGACCGACATTCCTTTGAATAAAGCGATATTCTGAAAAGTTCTTGCGATGCCTTGACGCGCTGCCTCAGTAGGATTCATTTGTCTACGCTGCTGCTCACGAAAATAAATACTTCCTTTTTGAGGATGGTACACCCCATTAATCACATTCAGCATTGAACTTTTACCCGCACCATTTGGGCCGATAATTGAACGAATCTCATGTTCATACACATCAAACGAAACATCCGTAATTGCTTTTACCCCGCCAAAGGAAAGAGAGATATTTTCTAATCGCAAAACGGTATTGTTACTCATGCCACCTCCTGAAGCTTTTTCGCATACTCAATACGTACCGTAGCGCTGATCATGCCATCCCTACCATCTTCGAACTTTACTTTGGTTTCGATAAACTGCTCAGATTTCCCCGAGTAGAGTGCCTCGATTAATACAGCATATTTTTCAGCGATGAAGACCCTCCTGACTTTTCTAGTTCTAGTGAGTTCATCATCGTCTGGGTCAAGTTCTTTATGTAGTATTAAAAAACGTTCTATTTGGGCATGGCTTAGCATCGGATCATTGGCCAGATCTCGATTCACTTGCTCGATACAATCGCTCATCATTTGGTAGACCTCTGGTTTGGCAGCCAGATCAACGTAGCCGGCAAATGCGATATGGCGTCTTTCAGCCCAGTTTGCCATTGCCTCAAAATCAATATTAATAAAAGCCATGATCGACTCTTTTTGATTGCCAAAGACGACTGCTTCTTTAATGAATGGAAAGAATTTGAGTTTATTTTCAATATATTTAGGGGCAAATAATTTTCCATTCAGCATTTTTCCGACATCTTTAGCGCGATCAATAATGCGTAAATGTCCATCCTTATCGATGATCCCGGCGTCGCCTGTATGGAAATAACCCTCATCATCAATGGCCTCTGCAGTAGCTGCTGGTTGCAGGTAGTAGCCTTGCATCACACTGACGCCTCGCACGAGGACTTCACCAGACTCTGCTAATTTGATTTCCATACCTGGTGCTGGGATACCTACCGTATCGTATTTCACTTGGCGATCCGGTTGAAAACAGACGTAAGCTGAGGTTTCTGTTTGACCATAAAATTGCTTTAAATTCACGCCAATGGAACGATAAAAACGGAATAAGTCGGGCCCAATAGCCTCACCAGCGGTGTAGGCAACCCGAATACGATTGATCCCAAGTGCGTTGCGCAAAGGGGCATAGATCGTAAAGTCAAAAAATTGATACAGTATTTGGTCAAGGATTGTCACGGAGTGACCATCCAAAATGTCGCTTCCAACGCGTTTGGCTAGGTTCATGGCTTGGGCGTAAAGTTGACGTTTGATATATCCTGCATCCTCCATTCGAATCGTTACTTGGGTAAGGAGATTTTCAAAGACTCGCGGTGGCGCAAAATAATAGCTTGGCCCAATTTCTCGCATATCTGCCATCACAGTTTCCCGAGATTCAGGACAGTTCACTGTCATTCCTGTCACCATTGCTTGGGCAAACGAAAATAGATGGTCTCCGACCCAAGCCATGGGGAGATAAGCCAAAATATTATCTTGAGAAGATAACTGGTCGAATTGAGAGCTATTTTGCCCAGCTTGGACGAAATTTTGATGAGTATGAGCTACACCTTTGGGTTTACCAGTTGTTCCTGAGGTATACAAAATCACCGACAGGTCATGACTTTGCCCTAAGCTAATTTCTTTGAAGAAGAAATCAGGATGTTTTACCGCAAACTGTTGGCCAACTTGCATTACTTCTGATAAAGATCGCAAGCTTGATTGTTTGTAATCTTTTAGTCCTTTAGGGTCTTCGTAAATGATCGTTTGCAGATGATTGCACTGATCTTGGATTTCGAGTAATTTATCGACCTGTTCTTGATCTTCAACGATCGCGAAAGCTACTGTGGCATCGTTTAGGACGTAAATCATCTCGGTAGCGATTGCATCTTGATAAAGAGGCACAGGAATCCCCCCCAAACATTGGGCAGCCACCATTGCTTGGTAGAGATGTGGACGATTATCGCCAATAATCGCTAAGCTCATGCCACGTTTAAAACCGAGTTCGGCAAGACCACAAGCTAGATTTTTGATTTGTTCAAGATTTTCTTGCCAGGTAGTAACTTGCCAAATACCCAAATACTTTTCACGATACGCTGGATGATTGGGTATCGACTCAGCGTGCTTTAAGAGAAATCGCGGAAAGGTTAGGGTATTCACTACTAAGCTCGCTCAGTCAATATGTATAACAAAAAATTACATTGAGAAAAAGTATCTTCATTGAGAATTAATATAGGTTAACATTCAAATTACATACTAGGGGAATTCCTAATATCAAGAAATCAGGTCATCTACTGATGACAGAAATATAGTTGAGCTTGATAGCAGAAATCTCTAGAACGTTCATGAATCATCAAGAAAGGAAGCACATGGCTTTTGAGAACATTCTTTTAGAAGCGCACGGGAAGGTGACGATTATTCGCTTAAATCGACCACAGGCGATGAATGCTTTAAATCCTGACTTGACAAGGGAGCTTGCGCAAGCACTCGATCAATTAGAGTCCGATACAAATACATCGGTAGTGATATTGACTGGAAATGAAAAAGCTTTTGCTGCTGGAGCTGATATTAAAGTCATGAAAGATTGGACATATATGGATGTCTATTCTAAAGACTTTATTACCGTTTCTTGGGAGCGAATTACTTCCTTTAGAAAACCAACGATTGCAGCTGTTTCTGGATATGCTCTTGGCGGAGGGTGTGAATTAGCCATGATGTGTGATTTTATTATTGCAGCTGATAATGCTAAATTTGGACAACCAGAGATTAACTTAGGAACGATACCTGGAGCAGGTGGAACTCAACGTTTAACAAGATTTGTAGGTAAATCTAAAGCGATGGAAATGGTTCTTACAGGTCGGATGATGGATGCTCAAGAGGCCGAGCGGAGTGGTTTAGTCAGTCGTGTAGTCCCATTAGATCAATTGATCAAAGAGGCCCTTGAGGCCGCGCAAAAAATTGCTAGTATGTCATTACCCATCGCCATGATGGCAAAAGATTCAGTCAATCGATCTTACGAGACCACGTTGAGTGAAGGGGTTCATTTTGAAAGACGTTTATTCCACTCGACTTTTGCGACAGAAGATCAAAAAGAGGGTATGAATGCTTTTATCGAAAAGCGAAAGCCGACCTTTAAGGATCAGTAAAATTACAAAATGAAACAAAATGAGCTGCTTAGAGTTTGAGGAGATGGTATGAAAATAGGATTTATCGGCCTAGGTAATATGGGCTCGCCGATGGTGAGAAACTTAATAAAAGCTGGTCATCAATTGACTGTATTTGACATCGTTGAATCCTCAGTCAAACAAATCGTAGAAAAATTCCCTGCAAATGCCGTAGCTGCGGCTTCTCCCAAAGATATCGCATGTGCTAATTTAGACCTGATTATTACCATGTTGCCAGCTTCATCTCATGTTAGGTCAGTCTATGAAGGACCGAACGGTATTTTTGCGCATTGTTCACCAAATACCGCTTTGATTGATTCTTCGACAATTGACCCTCAAACAGCCCGTGATTTAGCAACAATTGCCATTCATCAACATATTGTCATGCTAGATGCTCCTGTTTCTGGCGGAACGGGTGGTGCTGAGGCTGCCACACTGACATTTATGGTTGGTGGCGCAGAAGAGTATTTTTTACGCTTTAGAGATATCTTATCGTTGATGGGTAAAAATATTGTTTATTGTGGTGGCAGTGGAAATGGCCAGGTCGCTAAAGTGGTGAACAATATGCTTTTAGGTATTTCGATGATCGGCACTGCCGAGGCAATGTCTTTAGGGGTGACATTAGGTATGGATCCAAAGGTGTTAGCTGGCATTATTAACACGTCTAGTGGTCGTTGCTGGAGTTCAGAAATCTATAACCCATTTCCTGGAGTGCTAGAGAATGTCCCTTCGAGTCGAGGCTACACCGGTGGATTTGGTACTGACCTGATGCTTAAAGACCTAGGCCTTGCTGCAGAAGCTGCAAAATTAGCAAAACAACCTGTACCTTTGGGTAGTTTGGCGCAACAAATCTATCAAACTTTTAGTCTGCAGGGTAAAGGACAGTTAGATTTTTCCGCCATTATTCAATTATTTCAAAAACAATGATTCGATAGGATTTTGGGTGAGTAATCTGTTAGAACAAGAGTTAATTCTTAAAAAAAATCATGGCGTAGCTAGCATTACTTTAAATCGACCATCTGTATTAAATGCAATTAGTTTTGCGATGGTTCAAAAAATGCATCAATGTTTGATTGAGTGGGCGAGTGATGATGAGGTCAACGTGGTGGTTGTCCGTGGGGTTGGTGAAAAAGCATTCTGCGCAGGTGGCGATATTCGCTCTCTATACGAAAGTGTTGTGAATGGTGATGATACTTACCGAAATTTTTTTGCGGAAGAATTTGCGCTGAACGAATATATTTATACATATCCAAAACCCTACATCGCCTTTATGGATGGTATTGTCATGGGTGGCGGTATGGGGATTTCACAAGGGGCTCAATACCGGATTGTTACCGAAAGAACTCGGCTAGCGATGCCAGAAACAGCGATTGGATATTTTCCTGATGTAGGCGGCAGTTTTTTTTTATCGCGCTGCCCAGGCATGATGGGAAGTTATTTAGGTTTAACGGGCAAAAGTATTCAGGGTGAGGATGCGGTATTTTGTCACTTGGCAGATTGGCTCATTTCTTCCCAACAAATCGATCATTTTGTTAAAGATCTCGAAACGATTGGGCAGGACAGGCCTCTTCAACAACAAATTGATGCTTTATTACAAAAGAATGGCGCTTTAAATCAAGTGCCAAAGGCATCTCTAGCGAGCATTTATGATTCTATTAATCAGACCTTGTCTTCGAGAAATCTCAGTAAAATTATTCAATCGTTGACTCTGTTAGAAAGTACAACGCCAGCAAAATGGTCTGCGGAGGCATTATCTAAAATACAGAAAAACTCTCCAGTAGCGATGGCAGCGACTTTGCGCATGGTCGAGTTAGGTCAATCACTACCCTTATCGGCCTGTTTTGCTAATGAGTTAATGCTCGTTAATCAATGGATGGATAAAGCTGATTTTGTTGAAGGCATTCGCGCATTAATTATTGATAAAGATAACCAACCCAAGTGGCGTTATACACTGCATGAAATGACCGATGAAAAATTAATGAGCCTTTTCCCTTTTCTTTTTAAATAGTATGTGAATGGATTAATTTATGTCTTTTTTAGAATTTACTGAAGAGCAAAACATGGTGCGTGACATGGCAAGAGACTTTGCCAAAAATGAATTAGCGCCACATAGTGAGAGATGGGATAAAGAAGGTTGGGTCGATGATGAGGTCATTGCTCAAATGGGCTCTCTAGGTTTGATGGGGATGTTTGTGCCAGAGGAGTGGGAAGGTGCAAATGTTGATTACATTTCCTATGCTTTAGCTGTTGAAGAAATTTCTGCTGGAGATGCTGCGGTAGGTACTATTATGAGTGTTCATAATTCGGTAGGTTGTGGGCCTTTAATGCAATATGGGACAGAACAACAAAAACAGAAATGGTTAAAAGAACTTGCGAGTGGCCGGTCCATTGCCAGTTTTTGTTTAACCGAACCACAAGCTGGTTCAGAAGCCAATAATTTAAAAACTCGAGCCGTCCTCAAAGATGGTAAATGGATTTTAAATGGATCGAAGCAATTTACGAGTAATGGTAAAAGAGCGAAGTTGGCTATTGTGTTTGCAGTGACAGATCCTGATGCTGGGAAGAAAGGAATTTCTGCATTTTTAGTCCCGACGAATACTCCAGGCTACATAGTGAACCGAGTTGAGAAAAAAATGGGTATTCGTGCTTCTGATACTTGTGCGATCACTCTAGATCAGTGCACGATTCCTGAAGAAAACATATTAGGCCAAAGAGGTAAGGGTCTAGGGATTGCTTTATCAAATTTAGAGGGTGGTCGAATTGGCATTGCTGCGCAAGCATTAGGCATCTCTAGAGCAGCATTTGAAGCGGCACTACGTTATTCAAAAGAGCGAGTGCAATTTAATGTTCCACTAATTGAACATCAAAGTATTGCTAATTTTTTAGCTGATATGCAAACTCAGATGAATGCTGCACGCTTATTGATACTGCAAGCAGCTAGTATGCGTCAGCGCAATGAACCCTGCTTATCGGAGGCTTCACAGGCTAAATTATTTGCCTCTGAAATGTCGGAGTTTGTATGTTCTAAGGCGATACAAATCTTTGGTGGTTATGGATACTTAGAGGATTATCAGGTGGAGCGTTATTACCGAGACGCCCGAATCACGCAAATTTATGAAGGTACTAGCGAAGTCCAGCGACTGGTGATTGCGCGAGCACTAAAAGAATTGAACTTTTAGAAATTCTTGGAAATTTTTTATGCAGATTAAAGATCATGTTTTTCTAATTACCGGAGCGGGGTCTGGCTTAGGCGCGGCCACAGCCCAAATGATTATTGAAAATCAAGGTAAGGTAGTGATCGTTGATGTGAATGAAATCGCCGGCAATCAACTTACCAAAAAACTTGGTGCTAATGCGCAATTTGTCAAAGCGGATGTCACCGATGAAGAAAGTGCTCGAAATGCTTTTACAGTAGCTTCAGAAATGGGGCAGTTACGAGGCCTGATAAATTGCGCGGGAATTGCCCCTGCGCAAAAAGTTGTAGGTAAAGAAGGACCGCATGATTTAGACATGTTTACCCGAACTATTCAGGTGAATTTGATTGGCAGTTTCAATATGATTCGTCTTGCCGCTCAAATGATGAGTCAATTGCCTCCACTGGAATCTGATGAACGTGGGGTGCTTATTAGCACAGCATCAGTTGCAGCATACGATGGCCAAATTGGGCAGGCAGCCTATTCAGCATCAAAGGGTGGCATTGTTGCCATGACATTACCGATTGCGCGTGAACTGGCACGATTTGGTATTCGAGTGATGGCTATTGCCCCTGGCATTATGCAAACCCCGATGCTCTCAGGTTTACCGCAAGAGGTACAAGACTCTTTGGGTAAAACGGTTCCTTTTCCAGCTCGCGTAGGACATCCTTCTGAATATGCCTCCTTAGTACAGCACATTATTACGAATTCTTATTTAAATGGTGAGACGATCCGTTTGGATGGCGCCATTCGAATGACCGCTAAATAATTTTTTGAAAGAGTACATCATGAATCAAGATCCCGTTGTCGTTGTTTCTGTAGCGCGGACCCCGATGGGCACTTTTCAGGGGGGCTTTTCCAACTTAACAGCTCCTCAGCTAGGGGCCGTCGCGATTCAAGCAGTTGTAGAGCGTGGCGGGATTGATCCTGCACTCGTTGATGAAGTCTTGATGGGGTGTGTATTGCCTGCTGGACTTGGGCAGGCGCCAGCGCGTCAAGCAGCCCTTGCTGCCAAATTGCCGTTAAGTGTTGCGTGTACAACCTTAAATAAAGTCTGTGGATCTGGCATGAAATCGATTATGTTTGGTCACGATGGGATACTGGCTGGCTCTTATGAGATCGCTGTTACGGGTGGAATGGAGTCTATGACCAATGCACCATATCTATTGACTAAAGCACGTGGTGGCTATCGTTTAGGCAATGGGCAGATCTATGATCATATGTTCTTAGATGGGCTGGAAGACTCCTATTTAAAAGAAACTCGTGGTCGATTAATGGGAACTTTTGCCGAAGATTGTGCAGGGATGTATCAATTTAGTAGGGAAGTGCAAGACGCTTATGCAATTCGTTCCACACAACGTTCTCAACAAGCTTCTCAAGATGGCAGCTTTGATTGGGAAATCGCACCAGTGACAATTACCAATCGCAAAGGGCATCAAGTGATTGATAAAGATGAAGGGCCATTTGCGGTTAATATAGACAAAATTCCAGAGTTAAAGCCAGCCTTTGATAAAAATGGCACGGTTACTGCCGCAAATTCTTCATCGATTTCGGATGGGGCTGCGGCATTACTTTTAATGAGAGCATCTAAAGCACACCAGTTAGGCCTCACCCCAATTGCGAAAATTATCACACATGCGACTTATGCACAAGCTCCAGCACTATTTACCACTGCGCCGGTAGGAGCGATTAAAAAATTGATGCAAAAGACTGGTTGGGAAACTTCTCAGGTTGATCTTTTTGAAATCAATGAAGCTTTTGCGGTGGTGACGATGGCAGCGATGCATGACTTAGATCTGCCGGCTGAGAAAGTGAACCTTCATGGGGGTGCTTGTGCATTAGGGCATCCGATTGGTGCCTCAGGAAGCAGAATTGTTGTCACTTTACTAGGGGCGCTCAAAAAACATGCTCTCAAGCGTGGGGTCGCGGCAATTTGTCTAGGTGGTGGTGAAGCCACGGCAATTGCATTTGAGATGCTGTGATCCAATTATAGAAAATAGAAAATAAAAAGAGAAATCATGAAACTGAAGAAACTTCTAAATCCCATACATTTGCAACGAGTATTTATCCTGATGTGCGCAGTATCTTTTTCATCCTTATTGATGGCTCAGACATACCCCAGTAAACCCATTAAAGCAATTGTGCCCTTTGCTGCAGGCAGTGCAACTGATCAAATAGGACGAGCTTTTGCTGCAAAGATGTCAGAAATTTTAGGGCAACCGATTGTTGTAGATAACCGACCTGGGGTCAATGGCATGTTAGGTGCCGATGTCGTAGCAAAATCAGATCCAGATGGTTACACTATTTTGATAGGGACAAATAGTACCAATGCGGCGCTAAAAAGCCTCATGAAAAAATTACCTTATGACCAAGATACAGCTTTTAGTCCGATAGGGATGATGGGAGAGGTGCCATTGATTGTTGCTATTAATAATGATTTACCCATGAAAACCTTAAAAGATTTTATTGCTTACGCTAAAGCCAATCCTGAAAAAGCAACCTTCGCTAGTGCTAGTACTTCACAATTGGTTTCTAGTTCTATGTTGGCTTCTATGGCCGGTATTTCCATGACGAATGTTCCCTACAAGAGTGGCCCTAATGCCATGACTGATTTAATTGGCGGACAGGTCATGATGTTTACTGCTGATTTTGCAGTGACCTTGCCCCAAGTGCAGGCGGGTAAGATTCGAGGTCTGGCGGTTACTTCAGTAAAGCGTTCAAGTGCTATTCCTGAGTTACCAACAGTCAATGAAGCCTTAGGCATTAAGGGCTATGAGCTCATCGCTTATTTTGCGGCTTATGCTCCTGCAAAGACTCCCCCAGCGATGATTGCCAAGCTCAATGACGCATTAAATCAAGCTGCAAGAAGTAAAGAAATTCAGGATCGATTTGCTAATTTAGGCTTTGAAGTAGAGCCTGGACCACCAGAAGCTTTAGCGAAACGTAATGCTATTGAGTCTGCAAAATGGGCAAAGGCCATTAAGGAAGCAGGCATTGAACTTCAATAAAAAATCCATCATCAAGAAGAATTGAGAACCTTATGACACTCCAACCCCACACTTATCATCATTTAACCGTTCATGGTACTGATATTGTTTATGTGACATTAAATCGCCCAGAAGTTAGAAATGCTTTTAATGAATTATTGATTAATGAGCTGCATCAGGTTTTTGTTCACTTAGATCAAGATAAAGATTGTCGAGTGATTGTGCTTCAAGGTGAAGGTAAAACTTTTTGCGCTGGTGCCGATTTGAACTGGATGAAAAGTATGGTTACTTACACGATTGAAGAAAATGAAGCAGATTCGCGAAAAATGGCGACGATGCTGAATTCTATTTATCGTTGTTCAAAACCTGTAATTGCTAAGGTGCATGGTGATGCTTATGCTGGTGGGGTTGGACTAGCAAGTGTTTGCGATATTTTGGTGGCTTCTACAAATGTTCGTTTTTGCATTTCAGAGGCAAAGCTTGGACTCTTGCCGGCAACCATAGGACCCTATGTGATTCGTGCGATGGGAGAGCAAAATGCTCGTAGGTACTTTATTACTGCGGAGGTATTTAGTGCACAAGAAGCAAAGGTCATGGGCTTTGTGCATGAACTTGTTGAATTAGACGCCTTGGATAGTACGGTCGATAAATTTTGTCAAATGATTGTGAATAATGGTCCGCGAGCTGTTATGGCTTGTAAGAAAATAGTGCGTGATCTCTCGCACCAACCGATTTCACAAGACCTTATTTATGAGACGATCCGACGGATTGCTAGTATTCGAGCTGGGAATGAAGCACAGGCCTTAATGAAAGCATTTTTGGAGAAATCCAAGTGACAAATGTTTTTCCTAAAAAGGTCAAAATGGTTGAAGTTGGGCCAAGGGACGGTTTACAGAATGAAAAAAATTTTGTACCAATTGAGGTAAAAGTTGATTTGATTAACCGACTCTCCGAAGCTGGATTTAGGAATATCGAAGCAGCATCGTTTGTATCACCAAAATGGATTCCACAAATGGCGGGTAGTGATCAGGTGATGAAAGATATTAAAAGAAAGCCGAAGGTCATCTATTCAGCATTAACACCCAATTTACAAGGATACGAAGCTGCACTCGCAGCCCAGGCAAATGAAATTGTTATTTTTTCGGCTGCCTCTGAAGCCTTTGCGCAAAAAAACATTAACTGTAGTATTGCGGAATCGATTCAACGATTTATCCCTGTGGTTCAAACGGCTAAGCGTGACGGCATTTTCGTGCGTGCAAGTATTTCCTGTTCCTTAGGTTGCCCTTATCAGGGGCCCGTTGAGCCTCATGAAGTCGTTGCAGTTGTACAACAAATGTTAGATTTAGGATGCGATGAAATTGATATTGCTGACACCATTGGTATCGGTACTGCGCTTCAAGTTAAAAGAGTTTATGAAGCCATCTTCAGAATTGCCCCTAGTAAGATATTTTCTGGTCATTTTCATGATACTTATGGACAGGCATTAACGAATATTTACGCTGCCTTAGAAATGGGCGTAGAGATATTTCATTCCTCAGTAGCTGGCTTAGGCGGTTGTCCTTATGCGAAAGGAGCGACAGGTAATGTTGCTACTGAAGATGTCTTGTATTTATTGCATGGTTTGGGGATTGAGACAGGCGTAGATTTAGAGGCTGTAGTGAGTATTGGACAATTTATATCAGAGGCCATTGGCAAGCCCAATCAATCTCGAGTAGGTAAAGCCTTACTGAATCAATAATAGGAGACTTTCATGAATATCATCAAAAGATTTTTGTTTGTATTGAGTTGTCTTGCTACTTGTAGTGCAATGGCACAAAGCTATCCCAATAATACGATTACACTGGTGGTCCCATTTGCAGCGGGGAGTGGAACCGATGCTGTAGCAAGAGTGGTTGCTACAAAAATGGGCGTCATCCTTGGCCAAACTGTAATTGTCGATAATAAGCCAGGGGCTAGTGCGCAAATTGGAGCCCAAGCTGTTGCGACGGCTAAGCCAGATGGCTACACCATACTTATGACAACAAATACATCCCATTCAGCGAATCCTTGGTTATTCCAGAACCTCAAATATGACCCAATGAAAGACTTTACGCCGATCGCCAGAGTAGGTGAGTTACCCTTTGTGCTTTGTGTTACGAATGATTTACCCGTCAAAGATCTTCAGGAATTAATTGATTATGCAAAAGCTAATCCAGGTAAGCTATCTTACGGAACTCCCAATAGCACATCCTTGGTTACATCAGAAACCATTAATTATTTAGCAAAAATTGGTATGACACAGATACCCTATAAGTCAAGTCCACAAGCGATGACCGATTTAATTGGCAATCAAATACAAGTCTATGTCGCAGATACCGGCTCTGGAATGGCCATGATTAAATCTGGTAAAGTCCGTGCCATTGGACTAACGGGCAACCGTGTTTATGCACAGTTACCAAATGTTCCCACGATTGCTAAAACCCTACCTGGATTTGATCTCGTTTCTTGGAATGGTGTATTTGGGCCAGCTAATTTACCAAAGCCTATTGTTGAAAAATTAAATGTGGCCATTTTGGACTCTTTAAAAGATCCAGAGGTGCAAGCCAAATTAGCACTTCTCGGATTTGTAGTTTGGCCTTCTAAAACCCCGCAAGATTTTTCACAATACGTCAGTGAACAATTAGCCTATTGGGGTAAATTGATTCATCAATCTGGCATTAAGTCAGAGCTTAACTAAGATAGGGCATTTCATGGGACCTTTAGAGGGCGTTCGGATACTTGATTTAACTTCCGTCATATTGGGGCCATACGCAACACATATTTTAGCAACGATGGGAGCTGAGGTCATTAAGGTTGAGACGCCTGAAGGTGACAACATGCGTGATGTTGGCCCGATGAAAAATCCAAAGATGGGGCATATCTTCTTGCACCTAAATCGAGGTAAGAAAAGTGTGGTTTTAGATTTAAAAAGTCCTGAAGGTAAAAAAGCTGTTAAAGATCTCGTTAAAACTGTTGATGTTTTTATTTCAAATATTCGCCTTCAAGCTCTGGAGAGGCTGGGCTTAGGATATGAGGAATTAAGTGCGATACATCCAAAATTAATTTATGTTTCGTGTTCAGGATTTGGGCAAGATGGCCTTTATGCGCATAAGCCAGCATATGATGATTTAATTCAAGCTGCGGTTGGATTGCCATGGCTCATGCAAGAGTACGGTATTGAAGAACCACGTTACGTTCCAACCACCATTGGCGATCGAGTCACAGGTTTATATTCAGTGAATGCAGTGACGGCAGCCTTATATGCAAGAGAAAAAACAGGTCAAGGTCAGCGTGTGATCGTACCTATGTTTGAAGCACTGACGCAATTTGTTTTAGGTGATCACATGGCTGGTGAGACTTATATTCCTTCCATTGGGAAGGCCGGTTATCAACGTTTGATTTCGCCACACCGTAAACCTTACGCTACCAAAGATGGTTATATTTCCACACTCATTTACAATGACAAGCATTGGAAAAGTTTTTTTGAGGCGATTGAACAACCACAAAGATATCATGAAGTCATATTTTGCTCACATGCTAATCGCGCCCAAAATATCGACCAGGTCTACTCTGAATTAGCTATCCTAATGAAGTCGAGGACCACCGCGCAATGGCGTGATCTCTTTAATCAATACGATATTCCTAATCAAATGGTCAATTCGATTCATGATGTAATTCACGATGAACACCTAAAGAGCAAATCTTTTATTTTTGAAGAGAATCATCCGACTGAAGGACCTATTCGTGTGATGAAAGATGCGGTTGATTGGTCTGGGACGCCGACCAGTAGTCAATTATCTCCAACGCCAACGCTGGGACAGCATACAGCTGAAGTATTACGTTCTTTGGGCTACTTAGAAAATGAGATTCAAGCTATTTTAAAGTCTGGTTTGCCGTCATGAATTTTCATTGGAACGAACAGCAGTTACAAATCCAACAAGCAATAGAGAAACTTTGTGAGCCATTTGATGCTCAGTATTGGTTGCAAAAAGACCAGTCAGGTGAATTCCCATTTGATTTTCATCAAGCCTTTGCTAAGGCAGGATGGCTTGGCATTGCCATGCCTGAGGAATATGGTGGATCTGGATTAGGTATTACCGAAGCAGCCCTCATGATGCAAACCATATCGGGTAGTGGTGCAGGATTATCTGGCGCGTCTTCCATTCATATGAATATTTTTGGGTTACATCCCGTAGTGATATTTGGCACTGATGAGCAAAAGCAGCGTTGGTTACCACCTCTGATTGCTGGTCAAGATAAGGCTTGTTTTGGAGTAACCGAACCCAATACCGGTTTAAACACTTTAAAACTGAAAACAAAAGCCCTAAAAAAAGATGATCACTATGTAGTGAGTGGTCAAAAGATTTGGATATCGACGGCGCAGGTAGCGAATAAGATTTTATTATTAGTGAGAACAACACCTATAGAAGATTGCAAAGATGTCGAAGGCTTATCCCTCTTTTATACGGATCTTGATCGAAGCTCGATTGATGTCAGAGAGATTCCCAAAATGGGACGGCACTGCGTCGATTCAAATGAGGTATTTATTGAAGGATTAAAAATACCAAAAGAGGACTTAATCGGTGAAGAAGGTAAAGGATTCTCATATATATTGCATGGTTTAAATCCTGAAAGAATATTGATTGCCGCAGAAGCTGTTGGACTCGGACAGGTTGCGCTATCAAGAGCTACAAAGTATGCCAAAGAGCGCATTGTTTTTGATCGACAAATTGGGCAAAATCAAGGTATTCAACACCCACTGGCAATTTCATGGATGGAGTTAGAGGCTGCGCAACTCATGGTATATAAAGCTGCAGCTTTATATGACGCAAAAGAACCCTGTGCTGCACAGGCAAATGCTGCGAAGTATTTAGCTGGCGAAGCCGGATTTCATGCTTGTGAGCGAGCGATACTTACGCATGGGGGTATGGGATATGCTAAGGAGTATCACGTGGAGAGATACCTTCGTGAATCTTGGATACCTCGTCTTGCTCCAGTTAGTCCACAATTAATTCTCTGTTTTATTGCCGAAAAAGTATTAGGGCTACCAAAATCGTATTAATTTGATTAAAAAATAAAGGATATCTTATGGAAAAAAATAAAGCGTCATCCAAATATTTTGTCAAAGCTGGAGAAGTTCCCGGCTATCATCCAGCCAACCATGTTGGAACATTAAATCGTCGCATCATAGGTCAGGAGAACGTTGGTGCAAAGCATATTGAGTTAGTTCATGGCACGATTGAAAAAGGCAAGGGGGCATTACCGCACGCTCATCCTGGAATTGAACAGGTTTGTTACATGTTAGAGGGACGAGCACGTGCTGAGGTCAATGGAGAAGTTTGTGAGATGGGGCCAGGAGATGCTTGTTTTTTTCCTGCACAGGCTATGCATGTCTTTACCGTCATTAGTGAAGAACCCGTCAAGTTATTAGTCATTTACTCTCCACCTTATGAAGAAAACCCTGCCAGAGTCATTCGAAGTGAATAACTTTCTCGACGCTAAATAAGTAATAGGAAATCAAACTAAGGAAGTTGAATTTTCACTGAATTTGTTGAGCCTTTAGTGCAGTGATTGTTTTAAGCCATCTTGAAATCTCAGAATTAAAGTAATCACTATTTTGAGAGAGGCTCCCCCCCATCGGGACTAAATCATTCGAATCTAATTTTTCGATTACTTCAGTATTTTGTAGAGCTAAGTTAATCGCTTGATTGAGTTTTTGCTTGATGTCGATAGGGGTGTTTTTGGGCACGAATATACCAGTCCATAAATCATCTCTAAGTTGAGGATATCCAGCCTCTATAACAGTGGGGACATTAGGCAAGCTTGCTAAACGTTTTTCGCTTGAAACAGCAAGTACTTTTACTTTTCCTTGCTTTGCAAACGGAGTTACACCTGTCATAGCACCACAGGTAATCGGTGTTTCGCCACTCACCGTCGCTAATAAGGCTGGGCTAGATCCCTTGTAGGGGATATGGGTCACATCGGCTTTCCAAATAATCCGAAACAAGTTTTCGCAAGTAATACTTGGCGGGGTCCCATTGCCAGCAGTAGCAAACGAAAGGTGATCTTTTAGTGCGATCGTACGTAACTCTTCCAAGTTATTAGCTGGCACCTTTTCATTGACAAAGATACCCATCGGCAAATTACTGGCGAACGAAACAACTTCGAAATCTTGGGGTTTATATCCGGAACTAGCACCCATTGAAATCGAATTTACAATGATGGATGGTGAAACAACCAAAACAGAGTAACCATCAGGTGTTGAGCTCGCAACATTTTGGATCCCAATACTAGCCCCAGCTCCAGCACGGTTTTCAACAATTACCGGTTGCTTGAGAATTTCTGAGACTTTTTGCCCAATAATTCTCGCAGTGACATCTGTTGAGCCACCTGGAGCAAATGGCACAACAAAGCGAATAGTTTTATTCGGGTAGGAAGAGATTTGTGCAAAGAGTGGGTTTGTAAACCCAGCCAACATGAAAATATTCAAAGTCAATAAACATCTAAAAAAGACTTTTCGCATTTTTCCCTCTTTTTTTAATGAATCAAGTTTTCGTGGCTTCAATACAGGAGTATGAACTTTTTCAGATGAAATAACGATAAAACTAAGTACAAATACGGATGAAATTCCTATCTCTTCATTGGGTATAGAATATCGTTAAACAAAAGTCGAAGAAAAATTCATTAAGGAGAAACAAAGTGTCAGAAAAAATGACGGGGGCTAAATATTTTGCGCGCTTACTTGAGGCTTATGGCGTGACACATGTATTTTTCATGGATGCAGTATTAAGACGAGCTCTAGCAGAAATGGAAGATACGAAAATTGATCGTATATTAGGGCATTCTGAAAAAGGTGTTGGTTATATGGCTGATGGCTATGCTAGAGTTTCTGGCAAGCCTGGCATCTGCATGGCACAGTCGGTTGGGGCTGCTAATCTGGCCGCTTCATTACAGGATCCTTATTTAGGTCATTCACCGGTGATTGCTTTTACTGGACGTCATGTGGCCGCGATGCAATACCGTAACTCTTATCAAGAAGTTGATCACACGCCCTTATTTGCTCCAGTCACAAAACTAAATGCGCAAATGGAAGTAGTAGAGCAGATGCCTCATTTGATTCGCCAAGCTTTTCGTGAGGCCACGACTGGCACGCCTCGTCCTTCGCATATAGATGTGGCTGGGTTTACTGGGGATGCACTCACACCATTAGAAGTTGATTTTGACATTGCCGTGGATCAAGTTCATCAAAATTTTCCTGCTTTTAGGCCTCAACCAGACCTTTCTAAGATTAGTGAAGTAGTGGAAGCTATAGCAAAAAGTAAAAAACCAGTCATTATTGCTGATCGAGGAGCGATGATATCTGGAGCAAGGGATGCATTGCATCAATTTGCCCAAAAAATCCAAGCACCGCTCACGGTGACTTTAGATGCTAAATCACTTGTCTTAGAAAGTGAGCCTCTATTTAGGGGGATGGTTGGTTTATACGGCCGGAGTTGCACCAACCACATCGTGGATGAAGCTGATCTCGTGATTTATTTGGGAAGCAATACCAGTGACCACACAACCGCAAATTGGAAATTACCAAGAGCTCATATCCCAACGATACAAATTGATATGGATCCTGTTGAGATTGGCCGTAATTATGCTAACTGTATTGGAATTCAAGCCGATGTTCGCTCCACTTTAGAAGTTCTCGCACAAAAATGCCCAACGCTCAATCATGATGAATGGTTAAGCTATTCCAAGTCGCTTGTTGCCGCTTGGTGGTCTGAACAAGAAATTGAACTTACACGCACAGAGTTACCGATGCATCCTCAGCGACTTTGCCGAGAAATTACCAAGCTTTTACCAAAGGATGCGATTTTGGTAGCAGATACAGGCTATTCCGCGTTATGGACGGGGAATTTAGTGGAATTCACACATCCGGATCAGTTGTATATGCGTGCAGCAGGATCATTAGGGTGGTCATTTCCGGCAGCGATTGGTGCAAAGGCTGCGGCTCCTGATCGAACCGTTGTTTGTTTTGTTGGAGATGGGGGATTTTCCTATCACCTACCTGAACTAGAGACTGCTAAGCGCTGGGGACTTAATGTTATTGTGATCGTGAATAACAATGAATGTTTATCACAAGGGGTCAAGAACTTAAATATTGCCTATGGCGATCGCCCTGAGGGTAGAAAAAAAGAATGTTATGTGTATGAGCCCACCGATTTTGCAAAAATAGCACAAGCATTCAATTGTTTTGGAGTTACTGTAGAAAATCCTGAGGATTTTCAAGCGGCTTTTGCAGCTGCAGTTGCCAGTAACTTGCCTGCAGTGATTGATGTGAAAACGGAATTTGCTTATCAAGCCCAAATGGCATGGGTTCCAGTATAGAATTTAGCTAACGGAAGGCCTTTGCAAGAAACTTTATCTTTGATGTAGGACGAGTGTTTCGTCATTAATGTGCCTCAACCAGTTGTCCTTTTTATTAAAAAAACTTATTAATGAGAACTATGAAAAATATTACTAACAAGCCCCTTAAATTGAGTGTACTGATCTTATTTTTGAGTGCTTTTTTAAGTTTAAGTACCTTTGCTCAAAATTTTCCTAGTCGAGCATTGAGTTTAGTTGTTCCTAATCCCCCAGGCGGATTGGTTGATACATCCGCTCGTTTGGTTAGTGAACCCTTAAGTCATTTGTTGAATCAACCGGTCATTGTGGACAATAAACCTGGTGGTAGTGGCAACATTGCCTATCAACAAGTTGCTTCTGGGGCTAAGGATGGTTATTCACTATTGGTTTCTTATTCGGGTTATCACATTGCAAATCCTATCTTGATGGATAAGTTACCGTGGGCTTTAAAAGATTTATCTCCGATTGCTTTGATTACGGTTGCTACGAATGTGATTGCGGTTCATCCCTCGATTCCAGTAAATACTCTTAAAGAGTTTATTGCTTATGCAAAGGCTAATCCAGGTAAGTTAAATTATGCTTCGCAAGGTAATGGCTCGGTTTCACATATTGGTACAGAGATCTTTAAGCAGCAAACCGGTATTGATATGATTCATATCCCCTACAAGGGTTCTGGGGCTGCTATACAGGACGTACTTGCTGGACAAGTTCAAGTATTTATTACTACGCCACCATCTGTCATGGGACATATTCAAACTGGCAAATTGAAGGCATTAGCGGTGACTGGTCAAACTCGTCATCCGATGTTACCTAATGTACCGACTGTTGGGGAAGCTGGTCTTCCAGGCTTTCAACTTGAATCTTGGGTTGCCTTGTATGTTGCCGCTGGGACACCAAAGCCAATCATTGATAAGTTGTCATCAACTGTCAAAGCTGCTTTAGAGTTACCTGAAGTGAAACAGCGTGCAGATGCTGCAGGGATTGAACTGAGATATTTACCTCCGGATGCAATGACAAAATTACTGAATCAAGAGATTACTGACTGGTCAAAAGCAATCAAGTCTGCCAATATTAAATTGGATTAATTAATCATGATCTGTTTTGGACTAAATTTATTCAGAGGGGACATTGAAAGATAGTATTTTTTTTGTGAATGACGAACTCGGGCAAGTAAATTCATGAATGATCAGAATATTCCTAAAATACTCGATATTGAGGATATCGACACGGATCCTCTTGAAACAGCCGAATGGCATGATGCTTTCGTTAGTTTTTTATCGAGTGGGGATGAGCGGAGAGCACGGTTCATCCTTAATCACCTTGTAAAGCTTGCCAATAAACACCAAATTAACTGGGTTCCTGACCTCATTACCCCATACGTTAATTCGATTCCGGTCGATCAACAGCCGCCATTTCCTGGGGATTTAGCCATTGAAGAAAAGCTCGCTTCTTTGATGAGGTGGAATGCTTTAGTGATGGTAGCCAAGGCCAATGAGGCTTATGGTGAACTAGGTGGCCATATTGCTAGCTATGCCAGTGCGGCTGATTTATTTGAGGTTGGATTTAATCATTTCTTTCGCGCTCGAGATGAAGATGAAGCATCTAAGCATCGAGGTGATTTAATTTTTTTTCAGCCCCATAGTGCTCCAGGTGTTTATGCCCGAGCATTTTTAGAGGGGCGTCTTTCGGAAAAAGACCTGGCGCATTATCGGCAGGAGATCACGGCTCCGAAAAATGGTGCGCAAGGTTTATCAAGTTATCCTCACCCTTGGTTAATGCCAGAATTTTGGCAGTTTCCGACAGGGTCGATGGGGATTGGACCAATTAGTTCTATTTATCACGCTCGGTTTATGCATTATCTGACGGATCGAAAATTGTTAAATTGTTCCGGACGTAAGGTTTGGGGTGTATTTGGTGATGGTGAGATGGATGAGCCAGAGAGTATGAGTGCTCTTACTTTAGCTTCTCGAGAAAAACTTGATAACTTAGTTTGGGTAGTGAACTGTAATTTGCAGCGTTTGGATGGTCCAGTTCGCGGTAATGGGCAAATTATTAATGAATTAGAAAAACTCTTTCGTGGATCTGGTTGGAACGTTATTAAGTTAGTTTGGGGGAGTGATTGGGATGGATTGTTTGCCAGAGATACGACTGAAGCCTTAGTCAACATATTTGCGCAAACAGTAGATGGGCAAATGCAAACTTTTGCTGCCAAAGATGGGCGCTTTAATCGAGAAAACTTTTTTGGGCAAAATGAAGAGTTGGCACGTTTAGCACAAGGAATGACAGATGAACAGATTGATCGGCTTAAACGAGGCGGGCATGATTTAGTCAAAATTTATGCTGCGTATGCTGCTGCTGCCAAACATCTTGGCCAGCCTACAGTGATTTTGGCGCATACGAAAAAAGGTTATGGCATGGGCAAAGCTGGTCAAGGGAAGATGACCACGCATAGTCAGAAGAAATTAGATGATGTTGCGTTGATTGAATATCGGAACCGCTTTAACTTACCTCTGACTGATGAGCAAGCCGTCAATTTAACGTTATATCGTCCTTCGGAGGATAGTCCTGAAATCCAGTATTTAAAAGCTCAGCGAAAAAAATTAGGTGGTCAATTACCGAGAAGATATACCGATTGCCCAAAGATCGCTATTCCGAGTTTGGCAAGTTTTGCAGCTTTTTCGATGGAAACTGAAAATAAAGAAATGTCTACCACGATGGCATTTGTGCGTATGCTCGGGAATTTACTCAAAGATCCAGAACTAGGGCCGCATATAGTACCTATTGTTGCAGACGAAGCCAGAACCTTTGGAATGGCTAATTTATTTAAACAAGTAGGTATTTATTCGAGTGCTGGGCAACGATATGAGCCTGAGGATATAGGTTCTGTTCTCAGTTATCGTGAAGCATTAGATGGGCAAATTTTAGAAGAGGGCATCAGTGAAGCTGGTGCTTTGGCAAGTTGGACAGCTGCAGCAACAAGCTATAGTGTTCACGGTATTGCGATGTTACCTTTTTATATTTATTACTCCATGTTTGGATTTCAGCGGGTGGGAGATTCGATTTGGGCCGCAGCAGATCAACGAGCTCGAGGCTTCTTATTAGGAGCCACATCTGGAAGAACAACACTTGGTGGTGAAGGCCTACAGCATCAAGATGGAAGTAGCCATTTGATTGCAGCGACGATTCCTAATTGCAAGGCTTATGACCCAGCTTTTGCTGGAGAATTAGCCATTATTATTAATCAAGGAATGCAAGACATGTTGGTGGCGCAAAAAGATGTTTTTTATTACATCACCTTAATGAATGAAAACTACCCACAGCCCGATATTTCTAATGATGTAAAAGAAGGCATCATCCGTGGGGCTTATATTTTTAAGAAAAATGCAGTACTTTCTAAAAATAAAGGGCAAGAAGTCACATTGCTAGGCTCTGGAGCCATCATGACCGAAGTCCTTAAAGCTGCCGACATTTTGGCGCAACGCGGTATTTCAACAACGATTTTGAGCGTTACCAGTTGGAGTGAGATATCCAGAGATGGGAGGCTTAAATTCCATTCAACTGGGGAACGTCAACAACAGTCTTCAGTACCCTATATCACCGAACTCTTATTAAAAACCCATGGATCAGTTATTGCTGCAACAGATTATGTTCATGCCGTTCCAGAAAGTATTCGGGCTTATATTCCTGAGTCAAGAAAGTACATCACATTAGGAACTGATGGTTTTGGTCGAAGCGATACGCGTGATGCCTTACGTAAATATTTTGGTGTTGATGCACAAAGCATTGCCCAAGCGGCCCTGAACTCGATACATTAGGGTAATACCTGAGTTGATTGATGAGTTGTAAACTACCACTAAAGTAACCAACATGTAGGTTTTATAATTTTGCCTTCTTAGAATTTAGAACCTTAATTAAAAATAGATCGGAGACATGATGAAAATTTCAAGACGTGATTTTATCAAGCAGACCTCAGTTGCCGCATTGCCATTGATGGCTGGAGGTTCGATTGCGCAAACGGCTGAGTTTACGATGAAATTTGGTAGTAATTTACCATCAACGCATCCTTTAAATATACACGCATATAAATTGTCATCTAAGGTCAGAGCTGAAACCAAGGGAAGGGTTGATATTCAAGTCTACCCTTTCAACCAATTGGGTAATGATATGGACATGTTATCTCAGTTGCGCTCTGGTGCTTTAGATTTTATGACCTTATCGCCCCTGATTTTGGGGTCATTGGTTCCTGCTGCGCAAATTAATGGAGTAGGTTTTGCCTTTAAGGACTATAACCAAGTTTGGGCTGCGATGGATGGTGACTTAGGCGCTCATGTGCGTCGTCAAATTGCAGCCACAGGAACGATATTTGCCTTTGACAAAATTTGGGACAATGGTTATCGAGAAGTCACGAATAGCGTTCGTCCGATCCTTAAACCTGAAGATTTAAAAGGTATCAAGCTTAGGACTCCACCAGGACCGATTTGGGTATCTTTATTTAAAGGTTTAGGTGCTTCCCCAACACCATTAAATTTCGCCGAAGTATATTCCTCGCTGCAATCTAAAGTGGTGGATGGCCAAGAGAATCCTTTAGCGATTATCTATACAGCAAAATTGTTTGAAGTTCAAAAATATTGTTCCATGACGAATCATATGTGGGATGGTTATTGGTTTATGGGAAATAAAAAACTCTTTGAGCAATTACCAATGGATCTGCAAACGATTGTGACAAGGAACGTTGCTGAATCTGCAGTATTACAAAGGGCCGAAGTACGACGCTTAAATGATAGCTTGCAAGCAGATTTAAAAGCTAAAGGAATGATGATTAATAACACTAATGCCGACTCATTCCGCAACAAATTACGAGATGCTGGTTTTTATTCAGAATGGCGCACCAAATTTGGTGAAGAGGCTTGGAGCTTATTAGAAAAATATACAGGAAAGTTGGCTTAATTATTTTTAACTAAAGTCATCTTTGAATTTGTGAATTCTATTGCCTATTGGATCTCTCAAGTTGAGATAGTGATTGGAACTCTCGTTGAGTATATCGCTGGGGTTTTGGTACTGGCTTGTGTTGGAATTCTGTTCTCAGGTGTTATTGGGCGCTATGTTTTTAACGATCCCATTGTTTGGTCAGATGAGCTAGCATCCATTTTATTTTTATGGCTGGCGATGTTGGGTTCAGTCATCGCATTACGTCGTGGTGAACATATGCGTATGACGGCACTTGTTAGTCAACTGCGAGAACCTTTTCGTACTTTTTTAGAAAGTTTCGGAATGGTAGCTTCCCTCTTATATCTTGCTTTGATTATGAAACCCGCCGTGCACTATGCGCTGGATGAGATTATTGTCACGACACCTTCTTTAGAAGTTTCCAATGCATGGCGTGCATCTGCAATTCCGGCGGGAATTGCACTAATGATTCTTTTTGCTGTATTTCGTATGGGGAAAAGCCTGCGTTGGAAGCCAACATTTCTGAGTGTGATTTGCATAGGGACTGTATTTGGTGTTTTTTATATATTGTCACCATCTCTGATGCACCTTGGTAAATTAAACTTGTTAATTTTCTTCATTGGTGTTTCCGGAATATCGATTCTAGGTGGTATTCCTATAGCTTTTGCATTTGGATTAGGGACTGTCTCTTATTTAGGAATGAGTACCCGTATGCCACTTAATGTTGTCTTGGGGAGAATGGATGAGGCCATGTCCCATATGGTCTTATTAGCAGTTCCTTTGTTTGTATTGCTAGGGCTTTTAATGGAAATGACTGGTATGGCACGTGCCATGATTGCATTTCTATCGTCATTGCTAGGTCATATACGAGGTGGATTATCTTACGTGTTGGTCGGAGCGATGTATTTGGTTTCTGGAATTTCAGGATCTAAGGCTGCTGATATGGCCGCAATTGCACCTGCTTTATTCCCCGAAATGAAGGAGCGAGGAACCCCTCCAGGTGAATTAGTTGCGCTTTTATCCGCGACTGGAGCCCAAACAGAAACCATTCCCCCTAGTCTGGTATTAATCACCATTGGCTCAGTCACTGGCGTGTCGATTTCAGCACTATTCACCGGTGGGATGTTGCCTGCTTTGATATTGGGTCTTATTTTATGTGCTTTAGTTTGGTGGCGAAATCGTCGATTACCTCTTGAAGTAAGAGGGCGTCCAACGACACAACTGATGGTGAAATTAAGTTTGATTGCACTACCCGCAATTGCATTGCCCTTTGTGATTCGTGCTGCGGTGGTGGAGGGGGTTGCTACAGCCACTGAAGTATCCACGATCGGTATTGTATACAGTGTCATTTGTGGATTGTTCATTTATCGACAATTTGATATGAGGCGTATTTTTCCTATATTGATTGACACAGCCTGTTTATCTGGCGCGATCCTTCTGATCATTGGGGCGGCAACTGGCATGGCATGGGCTTTGACGCAATCAGGTTTTTCTTTGTTGATTACACAGATCATGAATGGTTTAGAAGGTGGTGCAACCATCTTTCTCTTAGTGTCTATTTTGGTTTTTGTGATTTTAGGATCGGTTCTAGAAGGAATTCCAGCGATTGTTCTCTTTGGGCCCTTACTTTTTCCAGTAGCTCGCCAACTTGGTATTCATGAAGTGCATTATGCAATGGTCGTTATTTTATCGATGGGAATTGGTTTATTTGCGCCTCCACTAGGCGTCGGTTACTACGCTGCATGTGCGATTGGTAAGGTTAATCCAGATGAAGGGGTCAAGCCTATTATGGGTTACTTAATTGCTTTACTGATTGGTATTGTTTTAGTGGCATTTATTCCTTGGTTATCTATAGGATTTTTACCTTCTTAGTCTTGGATCAGGAAGCATAAAAGTTCATACAGATAGCTATCTACTCCACCTGTGATTGCCGACCTCAAGCTGAGGTTCACAAATAAGTTTGGTTGCTAATCAACCGAAAATATCATTATAAAATTCATCACTTGATTGGATATAAGTAATCTTTTTTTCGACTAAAATGAAATTAGATATATCAGAATTTTTTATAGATATTTCCTTTATTAATAGAGTGTGAACCTCAAATTGTCAAATCCGTCGAATTACCGAATACCACATCGTTGGAAGTTGCGACTCTATATCTCATATAAAAAGTATAAAAGTGTTTATATAAGTATTCTTTTTACGATTGCAATACTTATCCTCTTTTGGGGAATTATTTTATTTAGCATTCGTCAAGATAAAGTTAATACTGAAAAAAACACGTTCAGCGAAGCTATTAATCATTCGAGAGCTTTTCAAGAACACACGCAATCCGTATTGAAATATGGGGATCAAATACTTCGTATAACGAAATTAAACTACGAAAAATTAGGGGATAAAAGTTTTCCTGTATTAAAGGAGTATTACAACACTAAAGTACTTGATATTAGTCTTTTTAATCAAATTGGGATTATTGATAAAAGTGGAATGTATGTATTTTCTAACTTAGATAGCTTTAAAAAAATAGATTTGAAAGATAGAGAACATTTTATTGTGCATCAATTGAATACCTATTTGCATGAAAATTTTTTGAGTGTTCCAGTTGTTGGTCGTGTAACGAATAAAGCTTCGATTCAGCTGACTAAAAGAATCAATGGCCCTAATGAATCATTTAACGGTGTCGCTGTTCTTTCCTTTGACCCGAATATATTTTTTACTTTTTATAAAAAGATTAATTTAGGTAAAAATAGTTTGGTGACATTGATAGGCGAGGATGGTCGCATTAGAACGCTTTATATCGACCAACAAGATGCATCGATGACCGCGGAGAAAAAAATTAGTTTACCGAGTGAGATAAATGGTCGTCAAGAAGGTGTTTTTTTGAGTGATCGACTGTTTGACGGAACATCTCGTTTTTATGCCTTTGAAAAGCTTGATAATCAACCCATATATGTCATTGTAGGTCTTGATGAAAGCGTTGCTATGTCAAGGTTTACTCTTTCCAAAAAGATTTTGTATATCGTGGCATTACTTCTTACCATTTTAGGGATTGTCTTTTTATTCATTGGAAGTAAATTTTTAATCCAATCTGCGCGGACAAATAAACAACTCAAAAGAAGTAACGGGATTATTGGCGAATCTTTAAAGCAATTAGAGAGCTTAAAGAACTTGGCAGAAAATGCCAACCGAGCAAAGTCTAAATTTTTGGCTACGATGAGTCACGAGATTCGTACTCCACTAAATGGGGTTTTGGGTATGGCTCAAGTCTTACTTTCTAAAAATGTCTCGCAAAGAGAAAAAAATCACCTCGCAAGAACTATTCTGAGTTCAGGCAAAACTTTACAAGTTTTGCTCAATGACATTCTCGATTTCTCAAAGGTTGAGGCCGGTAAATTAGAGTTAATTAAATTCAATACGAATCCTTTATCTCAGATTAAAGAGGTTCAAGAACTATTTTATGAGGCAGCCAATCTTAAAGGTTTGCAATTAAGGTATGAATATAGGGGCTCGAATAAAGATATATATCTTTTAGATGGTGTAAGAATTAAGCAAATGTTAACGAATCTTACTAGCAATGCGTTGAAATTCACAACCCATGGTTCGATCATCATTTCGTGTAAAGAAATCCAGCGAGAAAAGCATCAATGCATTTTAGAGTTTTCTGTCAAAGATACTGGCGTAGGTATTGCTCAAGAGAATCAAAAGTTACTATTTCAGCCGTTTACTCAGGTCGATGTTTCTTCCAAATCGATCATGACCGGTTCAGGGCTGGGCTTATCGATTGTGAGTAATTTTGTGAAGTTGATGGATGGGGAGTATGGCGTCCAATCGCAAATTGGGCAAGGGTCGATATTTTGGTTCAGGATTTCCGCTCAGACCATTGAAGGCGAAGAAGAGCTTGATCAGCAAATTTCTCAATTCAGTGATGATAAGGTTAAAGACGAGACTGTTTTAGCGCCATTATCTGGAAAAGTCTATATTGTTGAAGATAACAAGACCAATCTGATTGTCTTGGAAAGTTTAATTTTAAGTATTAGTCATGAGATTGAGATCGAGACATTTTACGATGGCCAAAAATGCTTTGATCGTTATCTAGTGGATAGGTCAGTTGATTTAATCTTAATGGATAGTCAAATGCCGATTCTTACCGGTGAAGAGACAACCATATTGATTCGTGATTACGAGCATAAAAATCATCTAAAGAAAATACCGATTGTTGCTGTATCTGCATTAGTTTACGAGGAAGATCGTGAGAGGTTTTTGAAGGTTGGTATGGATGATTTCTTATCTAAACCGATTGACTTAAAAGCACTTCATCGTATTCTTTCTCAATGGCTAAATCCAGTAAACTCTTCATCTTCCCCTGAAAACTTTATCGATAATCAATTATTGTCACTCCCAGTTTTTAATGCACAAAGTATGATGTCTCGACTTGGTGGTGACCGTCGATTAGCCAATAATATGATTGATTCAGCTCTTAAAGAAATTCCTAAATTCCTAAATCATTTAAATGAGGCGTTTAAGGAAGGGCATGTGGTTGAGGCTCAAATGATTACTCATACCCTAAAAGGGCTCATCGCACAAATTGGTGGGGAACGTTTAGCTAGTCAAGTGTCGCAACTGGATCAAGTTTTACGTCAGGGTGCAATGATCAGCTATGATCAAGTTCAGTTATTGACCCAGGCTTATCAGGATTTAGTTGAGCAGATTCGCTCACAACAACCGTTTTAGATGTTGCTTCATCAAGATAGCCCAAGCAGCTTTCGAGTAAGATGATACGACATATTCAATCCGCACCTTCTAAGGGATAACATGCTTAATTTTCAAATGACATTTGCGATTCTAGCCGTTTTTACCAGTCAGTTTCTTTGGGCTGCGGACGGTTATCCTAGTAAACCGATTCGCTTAATTGTGCCAGCGGCGGCGGGAGGAACAACCGATATTGCTGCGCGCACAATTGCAGATCCCTTGGGCAAGGAGTTAGGGCAAAGTGTGATTGTTGATATTCGTGCAGGTGCAGCAGCGATTATTGGTACACAGGCCTTAGTTTCTAGTCCTGCGGATGGCTACACCATCATTATGGGAAATATCGGCCCGAATGCTATTAATTACAGTCTTTACAAGAACTTGCCCTACAAAATGGAAGATCTTGAGCCAGTAACGATGGTTCTAGCTACTCCTAATGTTTTAGTCGTTAATGCGAATTTTCCTGCAAAAACCGTCTCGGAACTTGTTGCCTTGGCCAAAGCAAACCCTGGTAAATATTCGTTTGCTTCCTCTGGTCGTGGTCAATCGATTCATATGTCGGGAGAGATGTTGAAATATCAAGCTGGGATAGATATTACCCATGTTCCTTATAAAGGCGCAGGTCCTGCTTTAGTGGATTTATTGGGTGGACAGGTTACGATGATGATTGATAATTTACCCAGTTCGATGCCTTATATTAAGTCTGGTAAATTACGAGCTTTGGCGGTGACCAGTAATAAGCGTAGTCCAGAGTTACCCGAAGTTCCAACGATGATCGAGTCCGGCTTTAAAGACTTTGAAGTGACTGCTTGGTTTGGGGTATTTGCGCCAGCAAAAACACCAGCGCCAGTAATTGATCAGTTGTATGTTGGGTTAAAGAAGGTGCTCAATCAGCCTGAAATCAAAGCAAGACTCACAGAATTAGGTGGTTATGCACCTGCAGAAAACCCAGCGCAAACCAAGGCCTTTGTGATTTCGGAAAAGAAAAAATGGGAGCAATTGGTCTTGAATGCCAAAGTGCAAGCTGAATAATGACGAACAAATTAGATACTGCCAGAAATGTATTAGGTCAACCCTTGGTTGCTTGCTCATTTGAGCCTATGACGGGGTTTTATCGAGACGGGTGTTGCAAAACAGGCCCTGAAGATGTTGGGAGTCACTTGGTTTGTGCGATCATGACTGAGGAGTTTTTAGACTTTTCTAAGGCTCGTGGTAACGATTTATCTACTCCTAGACCACAGTGGCGCTTTCCGGGTTTGGTGGCTGGTGATCAATGGTGTTTATGTGTTGATCGCTGGAAAGAGGCTTTTTATGCGGGCAGTGCACCCAAAGTCAAACTAGAAAGCACCCATATTAAAGCCCTAGAGGTCGTCGAGTTAGACATTTTGAAGATGTATGCAGCTTAGGGTGATTTTTACAGAGAATTCCTGACAAAAACTGTTACTAAATTCTATTAAAGAGCTGAATAAGCGACAAATTATGCTCTTTATGAATCTTTTAATAGGACTCATTTCCGTAACAATATGGGTATTGATCTAAGCTTTATTGCTGATGGTTTTAGATGTTTAACCCTTAAATTGTTATCGAAAACTATGACTGAATCTAGCAAACAATCTGAAATTTATTTCCAGTACATCGAAAGCCTTACCTCCTTAAAGCATTCGAACCAGTTTCAATCATTGGATAGTATGGAGCTTGATTTACTGAATGAAATTGCGATCACTTGGAAGCATGGTAAGCCTTTACTGGTGAATGAGGCAATATCTTTAAACGAAATTGGTTCACGTGCGACATTGCACGCTAGAATCAAGAACTTACGTAAAAAAGGTTATGTGGATTTTCATACCGATATTGATGGTCGAAAGAAAATCATTAAGCCTACAACATTAGCTATTAATTATTTTTCGAGTGTTGCGAATTTATTTGCCAACGCTGTTGAAAAAAATCGCGAAAGAGAAGCAGCTTAAACTGGTTTTTTGGGGGCGGATTGTGCGGCCTCCAAAGCTTTCTTTTTTGACACGGCATCTTTTTTGATGGGCCCGAGATGTTTTAATACAGCATAAAAAATCACGCTACATAACAAGATTTCCGTGATAGCTAAGTATCTTTGAATTCCTGGCTCAAAAATCCTAGCAAATCCCTCAAAAAAATATAACAAAATAATCATCGAAGTTGCTTGCATTTGATAGTTTTTCCCTTTGAGAAGACCTGGGAGTAAAAGTGCCAAAGGAACACTTTTTAGGATCATGAGCGAGCCATTAGGACGCAATGGGGCGATAAACCATTCCCATGCCACACAGAGTAGGCAGAGTAAAACAGAGCCTACAAAAGTAATCCTTTGGTTCGTGTTCAGTTGTTTTAACATACGTTTTATTTTTTGAGCTGTCGAGCGATTGTTGCTAAACGAGCACCTTGAGCAATGGCAAGTGTTTCTTCGGCACTGGAGATGGGGTGTTGTCCATGGTCACCCGCCCAGTGAGAGGCTCCATATGGCGTTCCACCATTGGTTGTAGTGTGCAGACCTACCTCAGTATAAGGTATGCCCATGATGAGCATGCCGTGATGGATTAACGGAATCATCATTGACAGAAGAGTGGCTTCTTGGCCTCCATGCAGGCTACCGGTACTGGTAAAGACACAGGCAGGTTTTCCAACGAGTGCACCTGAGAGCCACTGCGCGGTACTGCCATCCCAAAAATACTTCATGGCACTCGCCATGTTGCCAAATCGGGTAGGTGAACCTAAGGCTAGGCCATCGCAGTAAGCAAGATCTGTGTATTCCGCATAGGGTGCACCGGAATCCGGAATAGCTTTTTCGGTAGCTTGCGAAACTGCCGAAACATTTGGTACAGTGCGTAAAATAGCCTGACAATGTGGCACGGATTCAATACCTTCTGAAATCAATTCGGCTAGACGGCGTGTGGCGCCATTGCGAGAATAATATAGGACAAGTAAATTTATATCTGACATAGTAGGTATCATATTCGTATTTTGTTATTCATGTGAAAGCAATAATGGTTAGGTCAAGGACGCAGCAAGTTAAAAATATTCAGCAAATATACCTTTTCTGGAAAAGACGTTTTCAACAAGCACAAATCAATCAGGTTGCAGCCTCTTTAGCTTTTACTACCATTTTAGCCATTGTCCCCATGCTTTCGATTGCCACGATTTTGATCAGTGAGTTATCGGCATTTATCAATTTAAAGTTGGCTATTCAAACATGGATTACTTCCACCTTGATCCCTGGGGAGTTGGGTGAGGGTATCAGTATGTACTTGGATAATTTTTCTAGCCACACCAAAGGATTGACGACATTTGGTCTAGTTGGTTTAACTTTTTCGGCATTTTTAACCTTAACAACGATAGAGCGTGCATTTAATCAAGTGTGGCGTGTTCATCGTCAACGACCTTTTTGGATGCGTGCCATTATCTATTTCTTCGTTACCATTGGTGGGCCGATCCTATTAGGTTTAAGTATTTACATCACATCATATGCATTGAGTGCTTCACATAGCGTCAAACTAGGGTTTACGTTTCATCGGGTCATCATGGACTCATTACTCCCATTTCTGCTCAGCATGTTGCCATTTATTGCTCTCTATAAATTAGGTCCTTCAGCAAAAGTAAAAATAAGCGATGCCATTATTGGTGCGATTTTTTCGGCGATCGTGTTTGAGTTGGCTAAATATATCTTTACCTTTTTTGTATCCAAGGCATCTTTTTATCAAGCCTTATATGGGGCATTTGCGATTGGCCCTTTATTTTTGATATGGATTTATTTAACCTGGTGGGTTACCTTAGCTGGCGCAGTTCTTACTGCTAGCTTGCCGCAAATTAGGGATAATCATTGGTTTACAGATGAGTGATTTAGCGCTAGACTTGATTTATAAATATAAGACTGGGAGGGATGATGAAAGTCAATGACATTCTAAGATTAAAAGGTAATACCCTTTATACAGTTACTCCCGAGACTAGTGTCAATGAAGCAGTTCGAATCATGGCTGAGCATGATATTGGTTCCCTCGTTGTGATCCAATACTCTGAACTGGTTGGGATGCTCACATTTCGAGAAATCATTGGAGTATTAGCGCACAACCATGGATCGGTTGATGAAGTCACGGTCGGTAAAGTGATGGATGAGCAACCTTTGACATGTACACCAGAAACTGAATTAGACGAAGTTAGGCGCATGATGCTCAATCGGCATGCTCGCTATCTACCTGTGCTTGAGAAAAAAGTCTTAATGGGGGTGGTCTCTTTTTATGACGTTGCGAAAACGGTGGTGGAGGCCCAAGATTTTGAAAATACGATGCTCAAAGCCTACATTCGTGACTGGCCTGAGATTGCTGAAAAGTAATTTGGTATCAAAATCACCGACTTAGACTTCAACAATGCCATAATATAGTCTATGGCAGGAAGCACGTTAGGAACATTATTTTGCACGACCACTTTTGGTGAGTCGCACGGACCAGCAATTGGGGCTGTGGTAGATGGCTGTCCGCCGGGGATGGAGCTCTCTAGCGCGGACTTACAAACCGACTTAGACCGTCGGAAGCCAGGAACTTCTCGTCACGTCACACAACGTCAAGAAGCCGATCAAGTAGAGATTCTTTCGGGTGTCTTTGAAGGAAAAACTACGGGCACACCGATTGCACTCTTGATTCGCAATACCGATCAGCGTAGTCAAGATTACAAAGAGATTTTGGACACCTTTCGGCCAGGTCATGCGGATTACGCGTATCAGCAAAAATATGGACTGCGTGATCCACGCGGTGGGGGGCGTTCTTCAGCCCGTCTGACAGCCCCAGTGGTGGCGGCAGCAGGTATTGCCAAAAAGTGGCTTAAAGAACATTATCAGATTGAGTTTCATGGATATATGACCCAACTGGGTGAGTTAGCGATTCCTTTTGAAGGGCTAGAGCATATTCATCAAAATCCTTTTTTTGCTGCCAATGCTTCCATGATTTCACAAATGGAAGATTACATGGATAGCTTACGTAAATCGGGTGATTCTTGTGGAGCGCGGATTTTTGTTAAAGCGACGAATATGCCAGTGGGTCTAGGTAGCCCTATTTTTGATAAATTAGACGCTGCAATTGCTTACGCCATGATGGGAATTAATGCTGTCAAAGGTGTCGAGATTGGCTCTGGTTTTGAGGTGGTTTCGCAGCGTGGTAGTGTCCATGGTGATGAGATCACACCGACAGGTTTTAAAACTAATCATGCCGGTGGTGTACTTGGCGGGATTAGCACAGGGCAAGACTTAGAGGTCTCAATAGCGATCAAACCCACTTCAAGTATTTTGATGCCCAAAGCATCGATTAACTTAAAGGGTGAGCCCGTTGTGGTTCAAACCAAGGGGCGGCATGATCCTTGCGTTGGTATTCGGGCAACCCCAATTGCAGAGGCTATGTTAGCTTTAGTGGTCATGGACCATCTCTTGTTGCACCGTGCTCAGTGTGCGGATGTTCATTCCTCGACACCAATTATTCCAGCGCAACAACCTTAATACAGATGTGGTCATTGCGAAATAGCCAGTACGTTTTCGCTATCTTTCTCTTTTTTTATTATGGCTATATTGGACTCGTTAGTCCTTTTTTCAGTTTGTATGCTGACAGCTTAGGATTTACCGCTATTCAGATTTCGTTGATTATGTCGACGCCACAAATCACGCGCATCCTAGGCCCCATGTTTTGGGGATGGTTATCTGATGTTCAACAAAACCGGATTGGTATTATGCGAATGACTAGTCTGGTGAGCTTAGTGATTTTCCTGAGTATTTTTTACTTGCAATCGTTTATTGGTATTTTGCTTTGGATGTTTCTCATCAATATTTTTAGTAGTAGCTTAACTCCTCTAGGTGAGGCCGCAACCGTACATTCTCTCCAAAAAACCAATCGATTTGAAAGTCATTATGGAAAAATTCGATTATGGGGATCGATTGGATTTATGATCGCCGTTTTACTCGGTGGATTTTGGTTTGAGTCTCAAGGGATACAAACCTTACCCTGGATGTGTTTTATTATTTTGGCGTTTGTGACAATTGCTGTATGGCGACTATGGGAGCCTCCCATAGAGAAAATAAAGCTTACCAAAGGGGAGTTAAGAAGTATCTTAAAAAAACCTGAAGTCCTTTGGTTTTTTAGTTCCACGTTTTGGATGGTCTTTGCACATTCCACACTGTATGTTTTTTATTCTTTATATTTACAAAATTTAGGTTACGGAAAACAGGTCATTGGATTTTTTTGGATGATTGGTGTGGCCGCAGAAGTACTGTATTTCTACTTCCAAAAACACGTTTTTCATCGATTTAATTCTGAGCTGATCTTACGTTTTACATTTGTTTTAGGAATGGTGCGATTTTTGGTGATTGCATACTTTCCAAGTTTTTGGCCACTACTCATTGTGCAACTCTTTCATGCTGGAACATTTGCTGCGCATCATAGTGCAAGCATTCATCTGGTTCAAGGATGGTTTAAAGGGACTACACAGTCACGTGGGCAGGCGTTGTACTCCACGATGTCTTATGGTTTTGGCGGCACGATTGGCGGCATCGTGGCGGGCTGGGTTTGGCAAAACTATGGGTCGAGTATGGCCTACACGGTATCCGTCGCTGCGTGCGTACTAGGCTATATCTCGATTGCTAAATCCTCGCAATACTCCAAAAAAGCAGAGCTTACATCCCTGAGTAATTAGGCCCACCACCACCCTCAGGCGTCACCCAAACAATATTTTGAGTTGGGTCCTTGATATCGCAAGTTTTGCAATGAACACAGTTTTGAGCATTGATTTGTAAATGCTCGATGCCATTTTGGTTGACGAATTCGTAAACACCCGCAGGGCAATAGCGAGCTTCAGGACCAGCGTAGATGGCTAGATTCGTATTAATGGGGACATCAGGATTTTTCAGGGTTAAATGTGCTGGCTGATTCTCAGCATGATTTGTATTAGAAATAAATACCGAGGAGAGACGATCAAAGCTGATTTTTCCATCCGGTTTTGGGTAGGCAATGGGTTTGTGTTTTGAGGCTGGTTCGAGGCAAGTATGATCTGCATGATGTTGATGCAGATGCCATGGAGCTTTACCACCAAAGATTTTTTGCTCGACTCCAACGATGGCAGACCCACTATACAAACCTTTGGACATGGCACTTTTAAAGTTCCGTGCCTTGTAAAGTTCGTCATACAGCCAGCTCGCTTTAAAGTATTCGGGGTAGCGGTTTAATTCATCGTGGGCTCGATCTTCTTCAATAGCGTTAACAATATCTCGGGCGACGAGCATGCCTGATTTAATCGCAGCATGGCTCCCCTTAATGCGTGAAGCATTGAGATAGCCAGCATCACAACCAATCAGAGCACCGCCTGGAAAAATTGTTTTAGGAAGACTATTTAAGCCACCCGCTGTAATAGCACGGGCGCCATAGCTGAGACGTTTACCATTTTCAAAAAAGCGTCGGATATGAGGGTGTGTTTTATATCGCTGAAATTCCTCGAAAGGTGAGAGGTAGGGATTCTTATAGCTCAGTCCCACCACAAAGCCAACAGCAACTTGGTTATTTGCCATATGGTAAAGGAAGGACCCACCATAGGTATCGCTTAAGAGGGGCCAACCAGCCGTATGTATGACAAGACCTTCTTCATGAACTGCTGGGTCAATTTCCCAAAGCTCTTTGATGCCAATACCATAATTTTGGGGATCTGAATGAGCATCTAGCTGATAACGTGTAATTAATTGCTTACCCAAATGCCCTCTAGCACCTTCAGCAAAAATCGTGTACTTAGCATGCAGTTCCATGCCTAACTGAAATTGATCAGTAATTTCACCTTCTTTACTGATGCCTAAATTACCTGTTGCGACGCCCATCACACGGTTTTGATCATCAAATAAGACCTCACTAGCTGCAAATCCAGGAAAGATTTCAACACCGAGGTTTTCTGCTTGAGTTCCTAACCACTTGGTTACATCAGAGAGGCTAATGATGTAGTTACCATGATTTTTGAATGAGTCTGGCAACATCCAATGTGGGGTTTTGAAGGATGAAGACTTGGTTAAGAACATCAAACGATCTTCTTTCACCGGGGTCACTAAAGGGGCGCCTAACTCTTTCCAATTGGGAAAAAGTTCATTCATCGCCACAGGATCCATGACAGCGCCAGAAACAATATGCGCGCCGATTTCTGAGCCTTTTTCTAAAATGACAACAGAGATTTCACGGTTTTCTTTGGCGGCTAATTGTTTAATATGAATTGCGCAGGCAAGTCCAGCAGGACCGCCACCAACAATGACCACATCGTATTCCATGGCCTCACGAGGACCATATTGCTCCAAAATTGCTTGAGGTGAGAGAACGCTCTTCATAAAAACCCTAATTTTTTTGATATCAATGAATTATGACATTATCTTGAATATCAGCTTTTTTGGCTAACGGATGAATCTGTTTAAAATGATATAAAAATTAAGGGAGTTTTCATGGCGTATCAGATTGATTTAACAGGTAAAGTCGCATTAGTTACTGGAGCATCTAGTGGTCTAGGCGAGCAATTTGCCCACTCTTTAGCCAATGCTGGAGCCACCGTCGTGATTGCTGCGCGACGCGTTGAACGTCTTGAGCAGGTTGCGAAAGATATTCAAGCTAAAGGTGGCAAAGTTTTTTCCATCACCATGGACGTTTTATCCATAGATTCCATTGAGAGTGGTGTCGCCCAAGCTGAAACTCTGGCGGGCCCGATTGATATTTTAGTCAATAATTCTGGGGTATCTACGACTCAGCGGATTGTTGACGTGCGTGAGCAAGATTATGACTTTATGTTTAATACCAATACGAAAGGATCCTTTTTTGTAGCTCAAGCGGTCGCAAAACGGATGATATCTAGAGCTAAAACTGCGCAGTCTCAAGGGCAAGAGCCACCTGCAGCGCGTGTGATCAATATCGCCTCCATGGCTGGTGTGAAAGCGCTTTCTCAAATTGGCGTCTATGCCATGACGAAAGCCGCGGTGATACATATGACCAATGCCATGGCGCTCGAGTGGGGGAGGTACGGTATTAATATCAATTCGATCTGCCCGGGGTATATTGAAACCGAAATTAATGCAGCGCACTGGGAAACAGAAGCAGGTCAAAAACTGATTCAAAAACTGCCACGCAAGCGGGTTGGCAAGGCTCAAGATTTAGAAGGCATCTTATTACTCTTAGCGAGTAGTGAGTCGCGTTTTATCAATGGAGCGATGATTGCAGCTGATGATGGACACATGGTTCAATAGATGACGGCAGAAGAAGGTATGATGTTAGAAATATATGGGGTTTGGACAATAAATAGAAGGGAAGATAATGAATAAGATTTATCCATCAGCAAAAGAGGCATTAGAAGGGGTTGTAGAAGACGGTGTCATGATGGCCGTTGGTGGTTTTGGTATTTGTGGTATTCCAGAAGCATTGATTGCCGGAGTAAAAGCTAAGGGTTCTAAGGGCTTAACGGTCATTTCTAATAATTGTGGTATTGATGGTTATGGATTGGGCATTTTGCTTGAAAATCGCCAAATTAAAAAAATGATTTGCTCTTTTATTGGTGGAAATGCAGAATTTGAGAGACAGTTTTTAGCCAAAGAAGTTGAAGTGGAGTTAACCCCACAGGGAACTCTGGCAGAAAAATTACGTTCAGGCGGTTGTGGTATTCCTGCATTCTTTACAAAGACTGGTGTTGGCACATTGATTGCTGAGGGAAAAGAAACGAGAGAATTTGATGGGCATACGTATTTGATGGAAAGAACCTTGACGCCCAATGTTGGACTTGTGAAGGCTTGGAAAGCAGATAAGTCAGGGAATTTGGTTTATCACCTCACGGCCAGAAATTTTAATCCTATGGCTGCAATGGCAGGACAAATTACGATTGCTGAAGTTGAAGAGATTGTTGAGAATGGTGAGTTAGATCCAGATTCGATTCACACCCCAGGAATATATGTTCACAGGATTGTGCTCAATAAAAATCCAGAAAAACGGATTGAGCAAAAAACTGTGCGCACAGAATAAGACTACTGCTTAGATCAACGAGGAAAAATATTATGGCTTGGACAAAAGATCAAATGGCAGCTAGGGCTGCCCAAGAATTAAAAGATGGGTTTTACGTCAATCTAGGGATTGGATTGCCGACATTGGTTGCCAATCATATTCCGCAGGGTATGGAAGTATGGCTACAGTCTGAAAACGGACTCATGGGTATTGGACCGTTTCCACTAGAAAGTGAAGTGGATTCTGATTTAATCAACGCAGGTAAGCAAACGGTTACTACCTTACCAGGCTCATCAATATTTTCTTCAGCTGATTCTTTTGGCATGATTCGTGCTGGTAAGATTAATGTGGCTATTTTAGGGGCCATGCAAGTGAGTGAAAAAGGTGACCTTGCTAATTGGATGATTCCAGGAAAAATGATCAAGGGTATGGGCGGCGCGATGGACTTGGTTGCAGGCGTCAACCACGTCATCGTCGTGATGGAGCACACGGCGAAGAAGAAAGATGGTACAGAAGACTTTAAGATCCTGCCACAGTGCACATTGCCCTTAACTGGCGTACAAGTTGTCAAGCAGATCATTACTGATTTATGCGTGATTAACGTCACACCAACCGGAATGCAATTAACGCAATTAGCTCCCGGCGTTACTGTTGAAGAAGTGATTGCAAAGACTCCCGCCAAATTAGAAGTTGCAATTTAACGAATGATGCAAGAACACTCTCACCAGCACCATCACGAGAGTGTCTCTGTACCAGAGTTACATGCGCATAAGGCTGGTGATTCTCATCACTCGCATGCGAAAGAGATCACGAGTCAAACGGTTCTCACCATTGCTTTAGCGATTACTCTCACGTTTGCTGTTTTGGAGTTTGTGGCAGGTGTTTATGCAAACTCTTTGGCGTTGATCTCTGACGCTGGTCATATGGTTACCGATGCCGCTGGTTTATTTCTAGCAGTCATTGCGCAGTATGTTTCCAAACGACCTCCATCGAGTCGCTACTCGTTTGGTTTTGGACGCGCAGAAGCTTTGGCTGCTTTTGTAAATGGTATTTCCATTGCTGGATTGATTGTTTGGATTACGTATGAGGCGATTCATCGGCTAATGATTCCTACCCATATCGTTGCTGGTGGGACGGTCACCATAGTGGCGATGATTGGTCTTGGAGTCAATATCGTTGTAGCGGTATTACTCTCCCGAAACAATCAAAGTATGAACACTAAAGCTGCCTTGATCCATGTGATGGGTGATTTACTCGCATCCATTGCAGCACTGATTGCTGGACTCGTTATTCAATACACCGGTTGGATGCAAATAGATCCGATACTTTCTTTAGTTGTTTGTGTGTTACTTTTGCGCTCGACGGTGAGTATTTTGAAAGAGTCATATCACTTTCTCATGAAAGGCGTTCCTCACCATATCGATTACATTAAAGTAGGGAATGATTTGGTCAAGATTCCTGGGGTATCTGCGGTGCATGATTTACATGTATGGGAGATGACGCCAGGATTTCCTGCGTTGATTGGCCATATTGAAATTCAGGAGCTGAGTTATTGGCCCCAAACAATGGATGCGATCCGAGCAATGCTTCTTGAACAGCATGGAATCGATCACGTTACGCTTCAACCTGAAGTCACACCTGCAAATCCTTAGATGATGAAAATTTCCTTATGGAGCAGGATTAAAGCTGCTTTTAGTGGACAAAAGATACATACCTCAGTACCGGCACAGGTAAGTCTCATCACACCTCAACCCGTCACAGTGAAGGTAGTTCGTGAGTCATTTACCCCAGTTGATAGTTCTACGCATTTTGTGCAATGTATTAGCACTTCAGGCCTACACCAAATGGCCTATAACGCTTGGGGCGACCCAAATAATCCCAGAGTTTTATTATGTGTCCATGGCTTGACTAGAAGGGGTAGCGATTTTGCTGTCTTAGCACGCGCAATGTCTGATCGTTATTACGTTGTTTGCCCAGATGTTGTTGGCCGAGGCAATTCAGATTATTTAGCCAATCCCATGTTATATGGTGTACCTCAATACGTTAGCGACATGGTCACATTGATTGCGCATCTCAAGCCACAGCAACTTGATTGGTTTGGAACATCAATGGGTGGTCTGATTGGTATGGTACTCGCAGGTATCGAACATCAACCGATCAGAAAACTTTTACTCAATGATGTTGGTCCAAGGATTGACCCAGCTTTTTTCATTCGGTTAATGAAATACCTCTCTAAGCCAGTTGTCTTTGCCAATCAAGAAGAAGGCTTAGCCTATGCGAATACACTGACTACTACTTTTGGCCGTCATACGCCTGAACAATTATTAGAGCTGAACTCGCCACAAATTATCTATAAAGAAGGCGCCTGGCGCTTACACTATGATCCACAAATCAATGCTCCTATCTTAGCCACGAATCCCATGACTGCGCTTGCTGGTGAGGCAGCACTGTGGAAGAGTTTTGAAGCAATTAAAATTCCGACCCTCATTGTTCGTGGGGCTGAGTCTGATTTATTATCCGTACCAACAGTCGCTGAGATGTGTTACCGTAACACAAATGCTAAAAGTATTGAAGTTCCAGAAGCTGGGCATGCCCCTGCCTTTATTTTGCCTAGTCAAATACAAATTGCTAGGGATTTTTTCTAGCAATTTGAATCTCGTGAGTAATTCGTATACATTCACAACATGAGTGAAGAACTTCCAATAGCCAAAGATGTCGAACAAACGCTGGAGTTGTTGACTTGGTTTGGTGAGCCCAAATCCTATCATCAAATGGGTATGTATGAGATTGCGAAGACGCTGTTTTTAGATGAAGCAACGCAACAAGCCATTACTCATTTATATCGTAAAGAGAGTGCCACTAAACTCCAAGCTGAATTAGGTCCCGAGATCACTGAACTTATTAAAAGTTTTCAAGCCCTAGAGGCTACACGCAGTAAAGCGGCTACTGGGCAAGTAGAGTCTTTAAGAAAAATGTTGTTAGCATTCTCACAAGACTTACGAGTAGTCCTCATGTATCTTGCCTCAAGACTCCAAACCTTAAGATGGGTCACTCAGCAAAAGATAGAAGTAGAAGAGGGGTGGGCTGCAGAAATCTTAGACATTGACGCTGCTTTAGCCAATCGTTTAGGTATCTGGCAATTGAAGTGGGAGATGGAAGATTTAGCGTTTCGGGTATTAAAACCAGAAGCGTATCGTGAGATTGCCAATCTACTGGATCAAAAGCGTAATCAACGCCAATCTTTTTTGGCCAGAATTATGCAACAACTAGAGGAGCATCTGAAGAAGAACAACATTCAAGCGCAAGTCCAGGGTCGACCAAAACACATCTATAGTATTTGGAAAAAAATGCAAGGCAAGTCCTTGGACTTTACGAACTTATATGACATCAGTGCGATTCGTGTATTGGTCAGCACGATACCTGAATGTTATGCAGTGCTTGGTATTGTCCATGATGTGTGGGCGCCCGTGGATCAAGAGTTAGACGACTATATTGCCAAACCAAAGCCCAATGGTTATCAATCCTTACATACCGTAGTTAAAGATCCACAAGGACTTGCATTTGAGATCCAGATCCGTACAGGGGAGATGCATCATCAGGCTGAATTTGGTTTAGCTGCTCACTGGCGTTATAAAGAAGGTTCAGTAGCAAGTCATCAAGGCACGATCAGTGATGCTGCATTGTATGAACAACGAATTGCTTGGGCGCGCCAGTTAATATCTTGGAAAGAAGAAGCTTGGGAGCAGATTAAAGGGCAAACGATTGATGATCATATCTATGCGCTTACACCTCTTGGTCGAGTGATTGCGCTTGATAAAAATTCAACGCCACTCGATTTTGCATACGCAGTGCATACCAATATTGGGCATCGTTGTCGTGGTGCCAAGATTGATGGACTGATGGTCCCACTCGATACCACCGTTAAAAGTGGTCAAACAGTTGAGATTATTACTATCAAACAAGGTGGTCCTTCACGTGATTGGTTACTTACTGATAAAGCTTATCTTGCATCGCATCGTGCCAAGAGTAAGGTGCGGGCATGGTTTCATGCGCAAGAAGCTTTAGAAGATAAAGATACCAAAGAAGTAAAAGACACCAAGATTGAAAAAGAAATCGAAGAGCCTCCTCCAGAAATTTTGCTGCGACCCTCAAAGCGCAAAAATGATAGTGGCGATATTTTGGTCGTCGGTGTGGACTCGCTCATGACGCAATTGTCGAAATGTTGCCGACCAGTCCCCCCCGATGAAATTAGTGGATTTGTGACTAAAGGGCGCGGTGTATCGATTCATCGGCAAAACTGCAACACGCTTCAACAACTTCTTGCACGCGCACCTGAGCGGATTATTAAAACCGCCTGGGGTACACATTCTATTGACCCCAAGGCCTTATTTGCTGTTGAAGTACATGTCTTAGCGATTGATCGTCAGGGCTTACTCAGGGATATTTCTGAGGTATTTTCGAAGCTCCGAATCAATGTGATTGGGGTGAAAACACTTTCCAGTAAAGGTATGGCTACAATGAGTTTTTCCATTGAGGTACATCAGGTAGCTGACATCCAAATAACTCTAAATACACTTTATGAAGTAAAAGGGGTGACAGAAGTCAGTCGTCGGTGATAGAATAGAAGGCTAAATAGGCTCGTAGCTCAGTTGGTTAGAGCACTACCTTGACATGGTAGGGGTCGCTGATTCGAATTCAGTCGAGCCTACCAAAACACATGATGCGAGGACTTTAAACAGTCCTCGCATTTTTTATTGGGCCTTGGTCAATGTAAAGTCGTTTCTCATCGGGTTTGTAAATATCAGGTAAATATCAGGTAAATATCAGGTAAAAAATGTGTAATATATTACACATTTTTGTTATAATATTCACATGAACTTACGTGAAATTGGACTAAAAGTCCTTAATCGCAGAATTGCTTTAGGCTTATCACAGGATAGGTTGGCGAAACTTTGCGGATTATCAAGATCGACAATCCATCATCTTGAGGCGGGCACTTTAAATGATTTAGGCGCCACTAAACTATTTTCGTTACTTTCTTTACTAGGTTTGAGTGTGACTACACAAGAGCATGAAAATAGGCATGATGCCCTAGAGATGGCTAGTCAAACTGCAAGTGTAAGTTACAAGTCGAATTTAAAAAGTACTGATTTATCGCACTCGCTAGCATTTGGTGATTTGCCAGAAAAAATTTATCCATATATCGCCTCTTTTTTGGATGAAGCGCCTCTAGAGCTAATTGTTTCTGCGGTTGAGGAGGCTTCACAATTAAATCAAGTGCAACCCAAAGCCATATGGAAAAATATCTACTTGTGGGCTTCTGAAATGCATTCACCTAGACCTGCATGGAATTAAACGATGGCAAAAATAGTTAAACGCAATTTGCCCGATGGAGTTTGGCAACACTTACTACCGCATGCGTTAAGAATCTTAGAAGATATTAAAGCACATGGTACAAACGAGTTATTTTGGACTTTAGGTGGTGGAACTGTATTGATGTTTCGATATCAGCATCGTCTGAGCAAAGATATTGATATTTTTGTTCCAGACCCTCAATATCTTGGATTTGTTACGCCTAGGCTGAGTGATGTTGCAGCCGAGGTTGCATCTCAATATGTAGAGGATCAGAGTTCTTATGTAAAGTTGATTCGACCAGAAGGGGAGATTGATTTTGTTGTAGCTCCAAATTTAACGGAAGAGCCCTATGAATTTTGGGAGATTAATGGACAAGAAATAAGGGTCGAGACAGCAGTTGAAATCGTAGCTAAAAAATTATGGCATCGAGGTGACCGAGCGACAGCACGAGATTTATTTGACCTCTCCTTGGTCATTGAAAGGGAATCCAAACAACTTCTTACAGCTACGACATTTCTCCAAAAAAACGCAAAGATTTTTATAGAGCAAATTCATTCAAGGCAAAAAGTATTAAAACTTCAGTTTGATGAAATAGATGTATTAGATTACAGAACCTCTTATGAAGAAGCGGTTAAGCGCTCAACACTTTTCTTAGAGAAACTTCTCTAATTTTAAAAAGATTAAGTGATAACCGATGAGTTCTATGATTTGCATGAGGTCAACGACTTAGTGTCGCGTTACGTCGTGTATGAAAGTGTTTTAAAACCTTAACATGGTTGGGGGCGCTGATTCGAATTCAGTCGAGCCTACCAAACACATGATGCGAAGACTTTAAACAGTCCTCGCATTTTTTATTGGGTTTTTGCTAGTGCAAAGTTGTTTCATATACGGTTGGTAAATATCAGGTAAAAAACAGATCAAAAAATGTGTAATATATTACACATTTTTGCTACAAGATTCATATGAACTTTCGTGAAATTGGACTAAAAGTTGCTGTTCGCAGAATTGCTCTAGGCTTAACACAGGATAGGTTGGCTAAGCTTTGCGGATTATCGAGATCGACAATCCACCATCTTGAGGCGGGCACCTTAAATGATTTAGGCGCCACTAAACTATTTTCGCTACTATCTTTACTAGGCTTGAGTATGGCCGCTCAAATGCATGAGAATCAGCATGATGCGATCGAAAAAACGTTATAAAAAGCCATCGCTTCAACAATATGGTTGCTGAATCAATAGTTTATAATCATCTTTCTTACTAAATTTGATGTTTTCCTTTAGGGATATATGCCAGTAGTTACCTTACCCGATGGCTCACAACGCCAATATGATGCTCCTTTGACTGTTGGGCAAGTTGCTCAAAGCATTGGCTCCGGTTTAGCCAAAGCCGCCCTAGCTGGAAGAGTGAATGAAGATCTCGTTGATCTCTCGTATCTCATCGACAAAGATATCCAACTCGCCATCATTACCGATAAAGATGCTGCAGGTTTAGAGGTCATCCGTCACTCGACTGCACATCTTTTAGCATATGCCGTAAAGCAGCTTTATCCAGATGCACAGGTCACGATTGGTCCTGTGGTGGACAACGGTTTTTATTATGACTTTGCGTATTCAAGACCATTCACACCAGAGGATTTGTTAGCGATTGAAAAACGTATGGCAGAGCTTGCGAAAAAAGATGAGCCTGTCACAAGAACGGTGGTTCCTCGCGATGAGGCCATCGCTTATTTCAAGAGCCTGGGTGAGCACTATAAAGCAGAACTCATTGAAAGTATTCCGCAGCATGAAGATGTCTCCTTATATGCTGAAGGAAGCTTTACTGATTTATGTCGTGGCCCACACGTACCAAGCACTGGCAAGCTCAAAGTTTTCAAGCTGATGAAGGTCGCTGGTGCTTATTGGCGAGGCGACTCCAAGAATGAAATGCTACAACGTATTTACGGGACAGCATGGACTAAAAAAGAAGATTTGGATGCTTATCTGCATATGTTGGAAGAGGCAGAGAAGCGTGATCATCGCAAACTAGGTAAGCAGCTCGACTTATTCCATTTTCAAGAAGAGGCTCCAGGGCTTATTTTTTGGCATCCCAAGGGATGGGCGATTTGGCAACAAGTTGAACAGTACATGCGCAAAATTTATCAAGACTACGGCTATCAAGAGGTCAAGGCCCCACAAATTTTAGATCGTGTTCTTTGGGAAAAGTCTGGTCACTGGGACAATTACAAAGACAATATGTTCACCACAGAGTCCGAAAATCGGACTTATGCGCTCAAGCCGATGAACTGTCCAGGTCACGTTTTAATTTTTAATTCTGGTTTGCATAGTTACCGTGATTTACCTCTGCGTTTTGGTGAATTTGGTCAGTGTGTTCGCAATGAGCCTTCTGGTGCATTGCATGGTCTCATGCGTGTTCGCGGATTTACGCAAGACGATGGCCATATTTTTTGCACCGAAGATCAGATTCAGTCTGAAGTCGCTGCCTTTGACAAACTCGTCAGAAGCGTTTATCAAGATTTTGGGTTTACTGAGGTTGCTGTGAAGTTAGCTCTTCGCCCAGAAAAGCGAGTTGGTGAAGATGTGATTTGGGATAAAGCTGAAGAGGCTCTGAGAAGTGCGATTCAGGCATCCGGGCAAGAATGGGAGGAGTTACCTGGAGAGGGTGCCTTTTATGGTCCTAAGCTCGAATATCACCTCAAGGACTCAATTGGACGTTCATGGCAGTGTGGTACGGTACAGGTTGATTTCTCCATGCCGGGTCGTTTAGGCGCTGAATATGTAGCGGTTGATAACAGTCGCAAGACACCGGTGATGTTGCACCGGGCGATTGTTGGCTCTTTGGAGCGATTTATTGGTATTTTGATCGAAAATCATGCCGGAGCGATGCCTACTTGGCTATCTCCAACTCAGGCAGTAGTGCTCAATATCTCTGAAAATTCTGCTGAATATGCGCAAAATGTGGCGCAAATACTGAAAAAACAAGGATTTAGAGTCTTTGCAGATTTGCGTAATGAGAAAATAACGTATAAAATACGAGACCATGCTTTACAAAAACATCCATATTTGATTGTGGTGGGTGATAAAGAGCGTGATGGCAACTTAGTTGCTGTTCGTGCACGAGGCGGGGTGGATTTAGGCGTAATGTCTATTGAAGCTTTCGAGAACAGACTCCATGAAGATAATTCAGATAAAGTCGTTTCCGGACCTGCAAAGGCTTGAGCAGTATTTTGAAGATTTTAGAGAAGAGGTAAAGATATCGCTACAGAAAAACTGCATCGCATTAATCGGGAAATAACTGTTCCTGAAGTGCGATTGATTGGTACCCAAGGACAGGCATTAGGTGTTTTTAAGATATTTGATGCGATGAAATTAGCTGAAGAGCAAGAAACGGATCTCGTTGAAATTGCTCCTACTGCTGTTCCACCCGTATGTAAGTTGATGGATTACGGAAAGTTCAAGTACCAAGAAGCCAAAAAAGCCCATGAAGCGAAGTTAAAGCAAAAGGTGATACAGGTTAAGGAAGTGAAATTTAGACCTGGTACGGATGACGGTGATTATGGTGTGAAGTTGCGAAATCTGATCCGCTTTTTGGATGAGGGCGATAAAACAAAAATTACGTTGAGATTTAGGGGCCGAGAGATGGCCCACCAAGAGATTGGAATGCGTATGTTGGATCGTTTGAAGATAGATTTAGAGCCTTATGGCGTTGTTGAGCAATTTCCAAAAATGGAAGGCCGACAAATGGTGATGGTTTTATCACCAATTAAAAAGAAGTAATTAGGACGTAAGTCCTTGTAGTGAGAGCGTAAGCTCATAGAAGTATGGCTGGGTTTTAGAAGCGTTATTGCAACGAATAACCACCTGAGTTATACAAATTAGTGAAAAGGGAGCAATCATGCCCAAGATGAAGAGCAAAAGCGGTGCTGCCAAGCGCTTTAAGATTCGTGCAAGCGGATCAATTAAGCGTGGACAGGCATTTAAGCGCCATATCCTAACCAAGAAGACAACGAAGAACAAGCGTCATTTGCGTGGTTCAGCAGCGGTTCATGAAACCAATGTTAAATCCGTTCGTGCGATGTTACCGTACGCTTAATTATTGAATAGGAGAATCTCATGCCAAGAGTAAAACGTGGGGTCACAGCACGTGCCCGTCATAAAAAAGTCACCGACGCAGCTAAAGGCTACCGTGGTCGTCGTAGTAATGTATTTAGAATTGCTAAAGAAGCGGTTATGCGCGCTGGGCAATATGCCTATCGTGATCGCCGCAATAAAAAGCGTGTTTTCAGAGCTTTATGGATTGCCCGTATCAATGCGGCGGTTCGTGAGCATGACTTAACGTATAGCGTATTTATCAACGGTTTAAAGAAGGCCGAAATTGATTTGGATCGTAAAGTCTTATCTGACATGGCGATCCATGACAAGCCAGCTTTTGCTGCACTCGTCGAAAAGATCAAATCCATTCAAGCTCCGGCTGCGTAAGTTGGTAGTTTATGGTTGATTTAGATCAACTAGTTAGCGAAGCGAAACAGAGCTTCTCCTCCACCAGCGACGCGGTCGCTTTGGAGGAGGTGAAAGCTAAATATTTAGGTAAGTCGGGACTTTTGACAGAAATGCTCAAGGGTCTTGGCAAGCTTGATCCTGACAGCAGAAAAACTGAAGGTGCCAAAATCAATGCGGCTAAATCCGCCATTGAAGGAGCTCTGCAAGAGCGTCGCCAACAACTTGCTGATGACTTATTACAAGCCAGATTATCGCAAGAAGCTATTGATGTATCGCTCCCTGGAAGAGGACGTGGTGTAGGTTCATTGCATCCGGTGATGCGCACGTGGGAGAGGGTTGAAGAGATCTTTCATTCCTTGGGCTTTGAAGTGGCACAAGGACCTGAGATTGAGAACGATTGGTATAACTTTACGGCGCTCAATAGTCCAGAAAATCATCCTGCAAGATCTATGCAAGATACCTTTTATGTAGAAGGTCATGACTCAAAAGATCAATCTTTACTCCTCAGAACGCATACTAGCCCGATGCAAATTCGTTTTGCGAGCAATGCTGTTAAGACCCACTTAAACAATTACGGTAATTTAGATGACATGCCTGATATTCGTGTCATTGCACCTGGAAGAACTTATCGCGTTGATAGTGATGCGACTCATTCACCGATGTTTCATCAGGTTGAAGGATTATGGATTGGAAAAGATGTTTCTTTTGCTGCACTCAAAGGTGTTTATACGCACTTTTTAAAATCCTTCTTCGAGAACAAAGAACTCAATTTACGGTTTCGGCCATCGTATTTTCCGTTTACCGAGCCCTCAGCAGAAATTGACGTGGCGTTCCCTTCTGGCAAATTAGCAGGAAGATGGCTCGAGATTTCTGGTTCGGGACAAGTACATCCGACGGTTGTTCGTAACATGGGGCTTGACCCCGAGCATTACATTGGTTTTGCCTTTGGTTCAGGCCTTGAGCGTTTAACGATGTTACGTTATGGCGTGGATGATTTGCGCTTATTTTTCGAAAACGATACACGTTTTTTAAGTCAGTTTCCTGCTTAGTACATAAGAGAACATATGCAATTTTCAGAATCCTGGCTAAGACAGTTTGTAAATCCTCCTATTTCTAGCGAAGAGTTAGGTCATCGTATGACCATGGCTGGTTTAGAAGTTGAGGACATGAAGAAAGTTGCACCACCATTTCATTCGGTTGTTATTGCTGAAATCTTAGAGGCCACTCAACACCCTGATGCAGATCGTTTACGCGTTTGTAAAGTGTCCGTAGGATCATTATCCAGTGAACCATTGCAGATTGTGTGTGGCGCACCGAATGCTCGTGTGGGAATCAAAATACCTTGTGCCATGGTTGGCGCAGAGCTACCTCCTGGCGAAGATGGTAAGGGCTTCAAGATCAAAATTGGTAAGTTACGTGGCGTTGAGAGTCACGGCATGCTTTGCTCTGGAAAAGAAATTGGTCTAGGAGATGATCACTCAGGTATTTATGAGTTGCCACTGGATGCCCCTCTTGGTCAGAATATCCGTGAGTATTTAAATTTAGATGATACGATTTTTACCATCAAACTTACCCCGAATAAAGCGGACTGTTTATCTGTATTTGGTATAGCGCGAGAAGTTAGTGCATTAACGGGTGCTCCACTCATTGAGCGACCAAACTTTAAAATTAATGCAACGATTAACGATCATTTAAAAGTCCATGTCAAAGAAAAGTCCCTATGTGGACGTTTTGCTGGGCGGATTATGAAAGGTGTTAATGCCAAAGCGAAAAGTCCAGATTGGATGATCCAGCGCTTAGCCAGGAGTGGTCAGAGAAGTATTTCTGCACTTGTAGATATCTCAAACTATGTCATGTTGGAGATGGGGCAACCTACACATATTTTTGATTTACAAAAAATTAAAGGTGATCTGCAGGTTCGTTATGCATTGCCAGATGAAAAGGTACTTTTACTCAATGGTCAGGAGCCCCGCTTAGGCGATATTACTTTACCTGTTGGGGTCATTGCTGATGATCATGGGATCGAGAGTATTGCCGGTATTATGGGGGGTGATCACAGCGCTGTTACCCTAGATACTCAAGACATTTATATTGAGTCGGCTTTTTGGTGGCCTAATAGTATTCAGGGCAGGGCAAGACAACTTAAATTCTCTACCGATGCGGCCTTCCGTTTTGAACGCGGAGTTGATCCAGAAAGAACGGTTAAATATTTAGATTACGTTGCACAGCTTGTCCTCGAGATTTGTGGGGGCCAGGTAGGTCCTCTTGATGATCAGATCTTTGCTTTACCCAAAAGCCATCAAATTACCCTGCGCGTTGCGCGTGTAGAAAAAATACTCGGTATTCCTATTGGTGGTAATCAGATTTGTGAATATTTTGATCTTTTAGATTTTTCTTATGCGCGGTCACAATCAGGCACACCGCAGGAAACTATTGTCGTTGAGACACCTTTATATCGATTTGACTTACAGATTGAAGAAGATCTCATCGAAGAGATCACTCGTTTATACGGTTTTGAGAATATTCCAGAGATTGCACCTCATGCCAAATTAGTGGTCTTATCCCAGTCTGAAAAAAAGAGATCCATTCATGTAACGAGACATTTACTCGCTGCGCAAGATTATCAAGAGGTCGTGAATTACGGATTTATTGATCAGGTCTCTGAAGAGACGATTTCTGGCAATCAAACACCGATTAAAGTTCTTAATCCTTTAGCTGAACAATTTGCAGTGATGCGTAGTAGTTTGCTCGGAGGATTACTCCAAAATTTAAAAACCAACCTTAACCGCAAGGTATCTCGTGTTCGTTTATTTGAGTTTGGGAGAGTCTTTGAGGCACAAAAGGATATCAATGATGGACCACTTACAGTCGCTGGTGTTCATCAACCGATGCGCATTGGCGGTCTAGCTTATGGTGATGTTATGCCTGAGCAGTGGGGTACACCTAGTCGTAAAGTCGACTTTTTTGATGTAAAGTCCGACATTTTATCAGTCCTACATCCGCTAAAAATTATTACTCAAACCGGCCTTTCTCATCCAGCGTTTCATCCTGGAAGAAGTGCCATTATTTATAAAACAGACGATAAGGGTACCTTAACCCAGGTAGGATTTATGGGCGAGTTACATCCGAAGTGGCAACAAGAATATGGCTTTGTTCAGGCACCAATCTTGTTTGAGCTTGAGTGGGATGCAATGGAGGATGTTGAATTACCGCATCTCAAAGAGCCTAGTAAGTTCCCAGCAGTTGAGCGTGATCTCGCCATTGTATTGAAGGCTAATATTCCAGCACAGAAGGTTTTAGATGAACTTAACACGGCATCTTCTTCTTTAATAAAGGAAATTTTATTATTTGATGAGTTTAGACCCACAGCTGAAAGGCTTAGTGGTATGCAAATAGATGAGAAAAGTTTGGCTTTTCGGGTTGTTTTGCAGGATGAGGCGCAAACCTTACAAGATTCTTTGGTAGAAAATGCAATTAAACAACTTTTAGATCAAGTTCTTATTCAGTTTTCAGCGAGATTAAGGTAGGATAGAGTCCTAACTATAAGATTTTATAAGATAAAAATGGAAAATAACCCAAGTACGATTACTAAAATAGAGTTATCTGAGGCAATTTTTGATCATGTTGGACTCAATAAACGCGAAGCTAAAGAGATGATCGATGCCTTTTTTGAAAACATAGCACATCATTTAGAGCGTGGTGTTGATGTCAAGATTTCAGGGTTTGGTAATTTTCAGTTACGGAATAAAACAGCCCGTCCAGGCAGAAATCCTAAGACTGGCCAAGAGATACCGATTAGTGCGAGAAGGGTTGTTACTTTTCATGCGAGTCAAAAATTAAAAGATGCGATTGACCACAAAGAAGAAACCAAATAAAGTTGAATCATGAACTTACCGGTTGAACTTTCTCTGAATGATGTCAAGGAAACCCAAAGGGTAACTTTGCCACAGATTCCTGCCAAGAGATATTTCACGATCGGTGAGGTTGGCGATTTATGTGCAGTCAAGCCTCATGTCCTTCGGTATTGGGAGCAAGAATTTAATCAGCTCAAGCCGCAAAAAAGAAGAGGTAATAGAAGATACTACCAGCATCATGAAGTAGTTTTGATTCGAAGAATTAGGGACTTGCTTTATAACGATGGATTCACCATTCATGGAGCCAAAAATCGTTTAGAAGAACTCGATAGTCAAGGACAAATTCGGGCTGAATTAGAGGCAGTATTCAACATTTTGGGCGATTTAAATAAACTCGCCAATCAATCAAAGTCTTCAAACTGATACAATCTTAAATTCGTCGGGGCGTAGCGCAGCCTGGTAGCGTACTTGCATGGGGTGCAAGGGGTCGTGTGTTCGAATCACACCGTCCCGACCAATCAATTGAAGGCTTTTAGCCTGCTCTTAAATCTCGGCTCTTCACCATAATCGGGGGATGAGCATTTATCAAACACGATTAATTACTCCATTCCAACCGCACAAACCCAAATCTACAATCAACCCATTATGATCCAATGATAAAGTATGAATTCTCTCTTTAATCGTGACACTAAACTGACATCAGTTCATAATTGAACAAAATTAAAATAATTAGTTAAAAAATTAACTTAGGAGAAATCGCATGACTAAGATATACCAACGTAATCTAATGAAGTTCTTTTGTATTCTATTTGCTTGTTGTTCTTTAAATGTTTTTGCGCAAACTTTCCCAACGAAGCCAGTACGCTTTATTGTTACTTACCCAGCAGGTGGTAGTTCTGATTTAATGGGGCGCTTAATGGCTAAAAAATTAAATGATCTTTGGGGTCAGCCTATTATTGTTGAAAACAAGGGGGGGGCGGCAGGTTCTATTGGTATGGATTACGCAGCACGTCAACCAGCGGATGGGTATGCTTTTGTACTCGGTAATATTGGACCCGCATTGATTAATCCTTTAATCAGCAAAGTTACCTATAATATGGATAAGGATTTTATTCCGATTGCGCTGACTGCCTCGGGACCTAATGTATTAGTTGTGCCGGCTAATTCACCATATAAAACACTCCAGGATTTACTCAATGCAGCAAAAGCTAAACCAGACACTTTAAATTTTGGTACAAGTGGACCAGGTAGTATGTCGCACATTGCAACAGAAATGATTATGCGTGAAGCAAACATTAAAATGACTCATGTGCCCTATAAAGGTGGTGGTTTAGCATTGATTGATTTAATGGCAGGACAAATTGACTTTATCGTATCAGATGCCTTACCTGCAGCAGAGCACATTAAATCAGGAAGAGTCCGCCCATTAGCGATTACAAGTCCTGCTAGAACTCCATTAGTACCGGGAGTGCCAACCTTTTCTGAAGCAGGCTTACCGGGATTTGCTGCCTTATCGTGGTGGGGAGTATATCTGCCAGCTGGCACACCAAAAGATATTCAGGATAGATACCATGCTGCTTTGGTAAAAATTATGAGTGATCCAGAAATCAAAGAGAGATTTGCAGCTTTAGGTGTTCAAGCGCAAGCAACTAGTATGGATGAATTTAAGTCTTTTCTCAGTTCAGAAAATGCTAAGTATTCAAAATTAATTACTGAAAATAAAATCAAGTCTGAATAATTGATTGATTAAGGTTTTATAAAGGAGGTAGATTCAAGTACGAAGTGCAACACGTTTTAAGGACTGCATAAATACTTCGTTGGGTGTTTTAAATCCTAATCTTTTTCTTGGTCGGTTATTTAATTGATTTTGAATCATTTTAATCTCCTCGTCAGTTACTGTAGAT
>CAIPQU010000141.1 GCA_903867305.1 uncultured beta proteobacterium | reverse complement strand
GGGCCTTTTACGAGCTCCTGATGCCTTTCCATGATGCCTTGAACTACATCGATTTGCTGTTGAATCATTGCCATTACTGCTAATCGATGATCCCTTGCCAATTGTTCTTTTGAAAATACTAATTTCTCGTCAATTCTTTTCATGATTTTTCCTCACATTGCAGCCCTGTCCATGACTCTATTGCTGGCCTCTGTAGACCTCCAAACCTCGATACGGGCCTGAGCTGATACCAACCCCCATCGAAGTGTCTCTTCCTGCTCTACAGCCGCCGCTAGGCCCTTTAGGATCTCCACATAAGCCGCATCTGCATAAGCTTCTATTTCTGCCGCCGCAACAGTCTTAACGCCGTTGGTCATTGCGACCTTCATCAGCATAGCCTTTTGGCTTTTGCGGTATTCCTCTAGGTAGGTACGCTGGGCCTTGGCTTCTGCGTATTTTTTTCCATGGGTGTATAGGTAATCGACTGCATCGTTAATGTCTTTTTGGTTCATTTTGATGGGTACTTTTCTTGGTTCCATTGATGCATTTCATATCCTTTAAAAGTCTTTTGATAAGTTACATGTAACCTAGTGCCATCAGGGTTTTCAAGATTTACTTGAATCATGTTCCACTTTTGACCTTTTAAGATTCTTATCGAAATCCATCCTACGCATTTAATTAAAAACAAAATTGCTTTTAGTTTGTCCATGATTACTCCAAGTTCGCATCCAGCAATGCATCTAGCCGAGCATGAAGAGCTTGTCGATTAGCTTGGCCTACAGTTCTGCCATCATCAATCATCATTGGATTAGTTAAGTAATCTTTGATTTCAGGGCCAACTTGAAAGGTAATTGCTGAATTGTCTTTTTTAGTTGTGATATTGATTGAAACACCTTTGTAGTTGATCCCAGTTATTCCTACCTCTTCTATGCAATCACTCATTTTCCGTACCTCGCTATCAATGCGGCATCAGCGAATGCTTGGCCTTTGCCTTTAGTGTCCAATGCACGCCATTCAGGCCATAACTGGATGGCACGAGCTCTAGCGGCTTCTTTATCGGTTCCGATTAAACCTGCAGCTTTTTTCCATTTCTGCGGAGTCACCATGGTATGGGCATAACCTAAAGCACCAACAACTCCCATAACGGTTCCACATGAATGTCCAAAGTTAAACATAGAGCTCACACCTTGGCCCGGCATAGCACCGACCTGCTCAATGAATATGTGGTCAACAAACTTACCTTGATCCATGAAGTAGCATAGTTCTGAAGCATTGACACGAGTAGCAGATCCAACCTTGTAAGTTGGCATAACTAACCACTCAATGGGGACGTCATCTTCAAGCATAACGATGGCCCCGGAAGCTCCGGGATCAATTCCAATCACTAGCATTTTGCATCTCCATCTCTCTATCTCTGGTTTGATACTGATTTAACTCTTCTAAAGAATTAAGTTCATCTTCAAAACGATGCTTAAGTTCTATTAATGCTTTGATCGCCAGCTCATCATTACCATGAAACATAACGCTGATTAGATCAGCTTCAGAGGCTCGATTCATAACATTGGCAACAGACATTACTTGATTTGGAAGGATTCCGGGTTTCCCATGAATACTTAACCAATATGCAAAATCAGCAGAAATCATTTCTTTACTCCCTTTAAGTTAAAACCACCACATCGTTGCAAAATATAAGGCAATGCAAACTTCTGTTTGGGATCCATGCATTTCTTGTTCTGACTGTTGAAGTTTTTACATTCAAAACAAATACGCCTGTCATCCATGGGATCGTGATCCCTTTCAAACATCTGCTCCGCTAAATCAAAAGCCATAGTTTCTGAAAGGCCGGATTGCTCGAATGCTCTCCTACGTCTCTCATGAATGACTATGGCTTTTATTAACTCATCATCGTTTAATATTTTCATATGAGTAGTCTAACATAAAGTTAGAGGAATGTAATAATTGAATGCTCCCTATTGATTTCAATTTCTCCATCTGTAACTAAGTTGTGATCATGCCCATTGGGATCTGCTTCTGACCATGCCAATGCTTTGAGCACAACATGTTTACACAAATATTCTTTGTTGTTCTCATCGAATACACGCCACTTGTGATCAACTGATCCACGACCGGGTTGGCCTGCGGTTTTGTTGTACCTAATTCTGTATGTCATATGATCTCCAAATTTGGATTTTCTTCCACTGGAGCTGGTGCCACAGATAAGTTCATATGAACAAATCGCATAGCCTGTTCTTTATTAAAATTTCTTGTAAAAGAATGCGGTAACCAAGGAGGTAAAAAGATTAAAGATCCTTCCTCCGGCGTAAATACTACTTGCGATGATGCTGGAGTGACTTTATCTCCATGTTTAATAGGTAAGTTGGTAATGACTTTTGCTTGCCTAGGATCATAAATAATGGCTTTGTTTGAATTCTCAGGAACATCGATAAAGTAAAACACACTCATTTGTGTTCCACCACCATGCATATGTTGTTCCATGTTGGAATGAAAATTATGTTCTTGAGTCCACATTTCAGTGAAATAAGTGACAAAAGGTTCCATGTTAAATCCTTGAGAATCTAGGATATTCCATGCTGTCTGTGATATGTATTGGGTAAAGTCGGCTATTTCAGGTTCTGACGAATAGTCACCTGTCATCACAGTCATGCGTTTTTTATCTTCATGTTTACATTTAGATTTTTCAAGATATTTTTGAGTGACATTTCTAATTGGCTCCAAAAATTCAGGTTTTTTGATTGCATAAATGACAGTGCTGAAATAGTGAAATTCTTCTAATTTGTCCATGGATCTTCCTTTAAAATTTAGTAAAAGTCTAACATGAAATTAGAAATTGAAAATAAAAAAAAGACATCCTCTTTTGATATTAATCAATTACTGTTAACTTATTCTTTACTTACTGTTAACTTATTTGATGCTGTTTGGTGGGCAGTCTTAGCCCTCCCCAGTGAGGGGATGAGCCTTTACAAGATGCTGATTGGAGCCGCTTGTCTCGCCAGTCGTTCGATGCAGGGGCACTAGCTTCGCCACCCCTTTCCCTATCTCAGCATCTTTCCCGTAGTAAGGATTTCCTCGTGATGCTACTGTAGGTGAGCGTCCATCACGACGGTCGGAGATGGCAATAAAAAAACCCCTTAAGAGGATGCTCTGTATAGGATAGGATTCAAATAGATATACACTCACTGATATTTATTTGAAACCATCAGAACACCCACTTAAGGGGTCATAACTTTTATCGGATCCTACTCCAACAAACAAATTGTACAACAACTTCCTAGGCTGGTGTCAACACCCCCATAAGCTTAGAAACAACAGCGAATAAACCGTCCTTCATGTGCAAGTCATTGGCATCGTACCCAACGATATCAGACATCGTCCAAGACAATCCTGTGGCCTCTGCTGAAGTTTGACCTGTCTTGCTCTCATCGTTATCAGCAAAGACAAATCTCTTGCCGGGGAGCTGATCTGCGACTTGTACAAGATTGCTGGCACTAAAGCACACCACTACCGACGCAGTCATGCCACAGCTCTTTAGGGCGTGATAAACCGATAAGCCTGTGGCGTAACCCTCAACTAGCCAAAATTCGTCTGCTGTGCGTGATCCTATGCAAAATACAGCGTTCTTTGCCCTCATGCCTGTGAGCATTTTCTTCTCATATGTCCGTTTTTCAAGATCCCAATAGATCTGCTGGTAACCCTGAAGCTTGTTAGTCACGACGTTACGCATAGGAATCATGAGCTTGTCATTCAATACAAAGCCCTTCTCATCACTAAAGCCTTTGTACTGTAGGTAGGCATGGTTATCGACCTTTGCTGATCGCAACATGATGTCAGCCTGTAAGGCCACCTGATCGTATTTGCGTTGCTGGTCAGATTGCTGGGAACGACGCTTCTCTACCCATGAACGCTTTTCTTCATCTGTCCATGGTTTAGCATGTGGGTCTTCGTACCATACGACTCTAGCCTCTCCTGACCAGTCTTGAACCCAGCCTCTGCGGCCATCCCACATGTAAGAGCCGTTTAGTGACTTTGGTTTATCCACAGTTCCACAGCGACGAATTTTGTCTGATGCGTAAAACCTAGCGGGGTCAATCTCTACACCATGGCCTCGTGCAAAATCAATAAAACTCACTTGTCGCCCTCCTCGTTTTTCTTGCTTCGATACTGTTGCGGTGACTTCTTCTCTTTGCAGGCCCTGCATATCCAGCGTCTAGTCTCTTCGCTAAAACGTACTTCTTCAATCGGTTTATGTCTCATGCAATATTGGCAATTTTTATAGCTCATCTCTTGGTACCCTTGTTGTAGTCAATGTTCATCTGTCGAATCTTATTTATCACATTATTTGAAATTTCAACAGTTGGTGCCTTAGC
>CAIPQU010000140.1 GCA_903867305.1 uncultured beta proteobacterium | reverse complement strand
TATTTTTGGTGATATCTTCCAATAAACCAATCCCAATCACGGGTAATGAAGTAATCAATAGTAAGGGTAAGATGCCATTAAACTCTGGGTCGATTAGTCGGCGTAATACTGAAGGAATCACTAGGGCTAAAAATATCGAAACGCCACCGATTCGGGAGACCTGATGAGAATGAAACTTTTGTGGGCCACTTTGATGGTCACCAGTAAATTTGCTATGCAAATGCTGATATCTTACTAACAGAAGCGATATATATAACGAAATTAAAAAAGCTAATACGGGATAGGTCATTGTTATAATTTAACATATGTAATATTTCAAAACCAATTAGTTATATGATTAGTTTTACTTTTCATAATTAACTTGACGAGTTATAAACGCTCTTATAATTCAATTAGCTATAAAGTTTATTTAATTTATGATATTCGTTACCGGCGGCGCAGGATTTATTGGCGGAAATTTTGTCCTCGATTGGATATTGGGTGATACGCCCATGTCTCAACAAGACTCTGTCCTAAACATTGACAAACTGACCTACGCGGGTAATCTAGAAACTTTAGCCTCCATAAAGAATCAAGCTAAGCATGTATTTATGCACGCTGACGTCGCAGACCGAGCGCGGATGAGCCAATTATTTAAAGAGTATCAACCCAAAGCGGTGCTGCATTTTGCGGCAGAAAGCCATGTTGACCGTTCGATTCATGGCCCAGGCGATTTTATTCAAACCAATATTGTAGGGACATTTAACTTACTTGAAGCCACACGAGCATATTGGAGCGACTTACCCAGCGATCAAAAAGCCGATTTTCGGTTCTTACATGTCTCCACAGACGAAGTATATGGCACCCTGAGTCCAACTGACCCAGCCTTTAAAGAAACCAATGCCTATGAGCCCAATAGTCCTTATGCAGCCTCAAAAGCTGCCTCAGATCACTTAGTCAGAGCTTGGCATCACACCTATGGGTTACCAGTTCTCACGACCAATTGTTCGAATAATTATGGCCCTTATCATTTTCCAGAGAAATTAATTCCCTTGTGTATTCTCAATGCGATCAACGGCAAACCTTTACCCATTTATGGTGATGGGCAACAAGTCAGAGATTGGTTATACGTGAAGGATCATTGTACGGCGATTCGCACTGTTTTAGAAAAAGGTACACCTGGGCAAACCTACAATATTGGTGGGTGGAATGAAAAAGCAAACATTGATGTCGTTAAACAGATTTGTCAAATTTTAGATGAGATCAAGCCCAAACTAGACGGCACGTCGTATGCCAATCAAATTACCTTTGTTAAAGATCGCCCAGGCCATGATCGTCGTTATGCCATTGATGCATCCAAAATCGAGCGAGAGCTAGGCTGGAAACCCAAAGAAACTTTTGAGACAGGGATTCGTAAAACCGTGCAGTGGTATCTAGATCATCCAGAGTGGGTCGAAGGGGTTGTTAGTGGCAATTATCGGCAATGGATAGATTTACAATATGCAACACCCAAGGCATAGAGATCACTGTTGAGTACCCCAAATCCTTCCATGATCGTTTTTGGTAAAAACGGCCAATTAGGCAGAGCTTTTCAAGAGTTATTTCAAGAC
>CAIPQU010000139.1 GCA_903867305.1 uncultured beta proteobacterium | reverse complement strand
TGACCTTGTGTTCGTTAATGTATTTTTAATATCTCAATATTTTTTAATCGGTTCTTATTTTACGATGTATTTAGATTTCCGTTAGGCGTTTATTGGAACGATACACGTTTGACTACCCATGCTTATTCTCGGTATTGAAATCAAACTTCCCATCCGGTAATTGTTCCAAAACTAAAATCTGATTTGGTGCCAGTTCTACTTTAGCTCCTCGAAAAGAGGCCTCTACTGGCAACTCTCTTCGATAACGATCCGCTAAAACAGCTAACTCCACCTTCGCTGGACGACCATAGTCAAAGATTTCATTCAGCGCTGCACGCACCGTTCTACCGGTATCTAAAACATCATCAATCAAGATAATGTGAGCACCATCTACCTCAAAAGGTAAATTCGTTGATAAGCCATCAGCAGTATTTAATGCCTTGACACCTTTTTCAGCATAATCATCCCGATGAAAGCTGACATTAATCACTCCGTAACTAGGCAATTGAAGATCGTTTGCTAAACGCTTTGCAATCCAAGCACCCCCACTGGCTAAGCCAGCAATTTGTAAATTGGACTTCCGTGCTTTAGCACCTTTAACTTGTTCTAAAAGATTGGCGTAAAGCTTCTCGGCATCAGGGAGGGAGGAAGGAATTTCGTCAGGAATATTGGCTGTCATTCTTCATTCATCATTCATCAACAAGTACTTACAATACCATAGGTTTTTGATTCAGATTGTTTGGGATTCCATTTATAACAACTTATGAATAGAGGTTTTTTCCTTAAGTTAAATTAAGGTTATAAAGATTTAAGAACTTGATTCAAAAAGTCTAGTGGTGATATTACCGTCACCCCGTCTTTTAGTTGATATGCTTGATTAACTGGAGCAATCACATAAGCATCTGTAGCACCAATATCTTTAATAGCTTGCCAAAACCCCTTTTTTACTTGAGGACTCGTAGAAAGTTTAATCTCTATAGCTATTCTTTTTAAACCTTTTTCAAGAACCAAATCTAACTCACTCCCTGCTTGAGTTCGATAGTAAAAAACTTGGGCTCCTACTGGTAAATTATTAGCGATTTGTTCAATAACAAAACCTTCCCAAGAAGCACCAACAATGGGATGTCCTTGCAAATCTTTTAAATGAACGATTCCCAACATCGCATGTAATATACCTGAATCTCTTATGTATATTTTGGGAGACTTTACCAACCTTTTCGTTCCATTGGTAAAAAATGGGGATAATCTTCTTACCATCATAGCGTCGATTAATACATCTAAATAGTTCTCAGATGTTTTTGGGGATGACATTCCCATTGACCTAGATAAGTTTGAAGCATTAAATATGCCACCTTGTAAATGTGCAAGCATTTGCCAAAACCTATCCAACATCGATGAAGAAATCCTTACTCCGAAATTTGGTAAATCTCTTTGCAAGAGAGTTTTCATAAAATCCATCCTCCACAAATAAGAGGACTCTTCTGAAGAAGCCAAGAAACTAGCAGGATACCCACCCCTAAGCCATAACTTTTGGAGTTGTTGTTGTGAATCCGTTTCTTCTAGTTCATTGATTAAAAAAGGTGTCAATTCTTGATAGCTAATGCGTCCAGCTAGTGTCTCTGAACTTTGCTGAAGTAGTTTTCCTGAAGCTGATCCAAGAAGTAAAAATCTCCCGGGCTTTCTATCTTGGTCAATTTCAGGACGCAATGCTCGAAAGATCTCTGGGGCAAACTGAATTTCATCAATAACAACTAATTTTTCTCTTTGACTGGGGAGAAATAACTCTGGTTCCTGGAGAACTTGTCGATCTTGATTATTTTCTAAGTCTAAAAATTGAGCATTCGGAAAATCACTCACAATTCGCCTTGCAAGTGTGGTTTTACCAACCTGTCTAGGGCCAAGAATCGCTACAACAGGCATATGTTGTAGCCGTTCCCGAATATTAATCATTAATTTTCGAGAAATCGATTGCGATTGATTTGTTTTCATGCATCAATTTTACCTTGTAAATTAGTATTCTCAACACTAATTTACAAGGATAATTTTTAATCAATACTTTAAAGATTGCTAATTGGGGTTCTCTTGAAAATACTGCTCAAGAATCAATACTGCTGCTTGGCTATCGATATCACCTGATTGATCTTCTGCAACTACCGATGAATAACGTTCATCAACCCATTGCACAGGCAAGTGAAGGCGCCCATTTAATTGGTTACCAAAGCGTTTGGCTCTACCGGTCATCTCATGCTCAGCCCCATCAGGATGTGTTGGCAAACCCACCACGAATTCATTGACTTCCCACTCTTTGACTAACTTCTGAATAGTCTGAAACGTTTCAACAATGTTTTTATTCTGAATCGTTTTTAAAGGTTGCGCCAAACGATTGAATGAATTACCAACCGCTACTCCAATTCGCTTAACGCCATAATCAAAAGCTAAATATGTTTTCATATTCTTTTATGGTGTTATTTTGAAGTTTATCTAGCAGAGTTTTAAATAGTAAAGATTCTATTTGTGAAAGCGCGTTGTATGCCATTAGGCATGACCAACATCACCACTCAAATGACTAGGATCAACGCCAATAATACTCATCACTTTTTGGTAGCGTTGATCAAAAGGTGTTTCAAAAATAATCTTTTTAAGACCGTCAATGTTGGTAGATACATTTAACCAGCCATTCCTGGAAATTTCGTCTTCTAACTGTCCAGCAGACCAACCTGCATAACCTAATGTCATTAAAAACTGTTGTGGACCTTGGCCATTAGATACCGCTTCAAGAACATCTTTAGAGGTCGTCATTGCAAGACCACCAGGGATAGTTAGGGATGAGCTATAACGTATATCATCTGCTTGAGGATGAAGTACAAAACCGCGTTCAGTTTGTACAGGGCCGCCCAAATAGACGGGTTGCTTTTCTAAAGGAGCTATCTCTAATTTAAGTTCAATCCGATCGAATAAATCTTTTAGTCCTAAATTCGTTGGACGATTGACGACAAGTCCCATCGCCCCTTGACTATTGTGCTCACAAATATAGACAACCGTGCCGGCAAATTGATCATCCAACATGCCTGGCATAGCAATCAATAATTGATTAGCGAGGTGAGATACATCTTCAGTAAAAAAATCCATATAAGTATTCTATCCCTATCTGTCATATTTTCTGAAAACTCTCTCACCATTTTTAAATATTCATCCTCATTTTGTAGTGCTTTTTTGCTTGAGGGATTGCAAAATGATGTAATTAATAGGCGCTCAAACTCCATTTAAAAGAGGCCTAATTTTATTAAAGCCTTGAAATATAAGTACATTTAAAGCATCTGAGGGTAGCTATTTTGTAAGTATTAGTTTTGTTGCTTTCAAAACTACGATCAGTTCATCTAGACTCCTTAAAAATGGAGATTTTCTAATAGAGCTCATCCAATGATTCATAAAAAACTAAAGGGTTAATTTTCGTAGCAAAATAGATGTCGTTCCATTTTTATTAGGTATTGTTATGAAAAGCGGTCTAGTTTGGTTACGTCGTGATTTACGTTTGTTTGATTCACAAGCTATCTATAAAGCTCTGCAAGATTGCGATCAGATATTTCTGTGCTTTGTATTTGATACAACCATCCTCAATCCTTTAATCGCTAAAGGATTTACCCAAGATCGACGAGTTGATTTTATCTGGCAATCTGTCGGAGAAATGGACACTGAGTTAAAGCAAAAAAATCCTCAGTCTGGAATCATCCAACTACATGGCGATCCTCAAGAACTGATTCCAGAACTCGCTAATTCTCTGGGAGTTTCTTGCGTCTATACCAATCATGATTACGAACCAGTTGCTCAAAAGCGCGATCTTGCTGTCGCTACTAGCTTAGATAAGCTTGGAATTGTATTTTTTGGCTTTAAAGATCATGTCATCTTCGAAAAACAAGAAGTCCTCACAAAAGAAGGGAATGTCTATTCTGTATTTACTCCTTTTAAAAATGCCTGGCTAAAAAAACTATCAGATACTGATCTTGCTCCTTATCCTTGTTTCATTGATGCCAAAGATTCGAAACAATTAGCAAGCGTTCCAAAGAAATTTCAAATACATATCAGCTTAGAAGAGATGGGGTTTTCCTCCTCGGGTATTGATTCTTTTATCAAGCCAGGTATGTCTGGAGCCTCTCTCGCCTTCGATGATTTTGTGGAGCGGATGCACCAGTACCATATCAGCCGAGATTTCCCATCCATTAAAGGTCCAAGTTATCTTTCGACCCATCTTCGCTTTGGAACAATTTCGATTCGAGCGCTTGCTCGTGAAGCTCATCAACATATGCTTGCGGGTAG
>CAIPQU010000138.1 GCA_903867305.1 uncultured beta proteobacterium | reverse complement strand
GAAATTGATATTGTCTTAAATAAAGATCTTATGGCACGTTATGGTATTAATACAGTCGCTGTGAACGACACGATTAAAACAGCACTTGCTGGAGCCGCAGCCACAGTAATGTTTGATGGGGATAAGCAATTTGATGTAAGTGTGAGACTTAAAAAAGATGTGCGTGACGCGATTGATGACATCTCTGAAATTCCCATTGTGATTCCAAACACAACCAATACAATTCCTTTAGGTTCGCTTGCAAAAGTTGAAGTGAAGCAAGGTCCTGCCAGAATCAATCGTGAGTCGGGCGGTCGATTTGTCGCAATTAAATCTAATCTGAGTGGTCGCGATCAAGGTAGTTTTGTGAAAGAGGCAATGCAAACCGTGAAAGAACAGGTGCATTTACCACAAGGTTATACGATGACCTGGGGTGGCCAATTTGAAAACCAGGAGCGCGCGATGAAGCGACTCTCTATCATTGTGCCCTTATCAGTACTCGGTATTTTTGTACTTTTATTCTGGACCTTTAAATCCATGAAGCTAGCAACGCTTGTTATTGGTCTTGTTCCATTTACCTGGATTGGTGGCCTATCGGGCTTAGCGCTTTCAGGATTACATTTATCTGTATCGTCAGCTGTAGGATTTATTGCGGTCGCGGGGATATCCGTCCAGAACGGGGTCATCATGGTGGAGCAATTTATTGCTTCCATTCGTTACGGTAAGACAGTCAATGAATCCGTTCTTGAAGGTGCGAAATTACGATTACGTCCCATTCTCATGACTGCCCTCATGGCAGGCTTAGGTTTATTACCCGCAGCACTTTCTCATGGCATCGGTTCTGAAACGCAACGTCCATTTGCGGTGGTCATTGTAGGCGGCATTGTATCAGCGACAATCTTTACCTTGATTTTATTACCCATCATATTTAATGCATGGTTTAAGGATCCCACTCCCAAATAAGCCTCTTAACTTATTGATAAATAGCGTCATTTATCTCTAAGACAGTTTGTTTCGCAAAAAACAAGTTTTTATTCAAATCCACTTGAATCCCATTTCAAAAAGATCAAAAATAGATAAAAGTCTCATATAGGATTTTTATGACAAAAGCTAAATCTACAGGGCCTATTACAGCTCAAGGCAAAAAAGTAGTGGCTAAAAATGCTACAAAACATGGCCTTACATCAGTCGATCCATCAACGCTCCCCCAAAGTGAACAGGAAGAATTTCAATCCGCACTTGAAGCACTTCAAAATGAATACAATCCTCAATCAGTCACTGAAATGATTATGGTAGAACGTGTCGCGATGCTCTTTCAAAAAATGAAACGATTGCAGCGTATTGAAAATACTTTGTTTGAAGTTGCAAAAAAAGATGCGAGCACAGATGAAATGGTTTTTAAATCATTAGGGATCAAAGAAAAAAATGATTTGATGATAGCCAGCTTAACTCGTTTGCTTAAAAAATATGATACTGATGAAAAAATATACCCAGATGAAATCATTGCTGAGCTTCAAAGCATTTCAAGATCCACCTCTTATGAACCCAATGATTTTATAAAAGACTTCCCACATTGTTATCAGCTTGCACTGAAGTATGCTGATGACAACAAAATGCCTATTCAAGACTATTTATTGTCTTCTTATAATCCCGACCGCTATAGCAATGAAATTTTTCAAAGAAATAAAAAGAACGCTTCCGCATATGTATCTAAACATAATCCGAGTGAGATTTTTCCTTCAATGATTGAGTGTTTTTTAAAGGATTTAAATACTAAATACCAAAATGAAATGAAATTAGAAAGAGCGATTGAAGACTTTCCAGCACAAAAAGAATTGTTAATGAATAAAGCTATGCCTAGTGATAAAGATATGGAAAAACTGATGCGCTATCAAACTACGATTGAAAGGCAATTTTCAAAGGCTTTAAGTGATTTAATTGTCCTAATTGATCGTAGAAAATCCTAGTTATAATGAACCTAACCTGTGTTGTAAAATCTATATAATGTATGCGACTATTTACGGAGCTTAATATGAAAAAAATCGCGATTGTTTTATCCCTTCTTACAAGCACTCTAGGCTATGCCGCTGATTTCTCAGACATGGCAACCGTAAAACGAGTCACGCCGCGTTATATTGAAATTAATCGTCCTATTTCTTCATGCCAGACAACATCTGAAGCAGCTCCGCCAAAAGAAAAAGGTGTGGCAGGTGCCATTATTGGTGGTGTTGCAGGCGGCTTATTAGGAAGTCGTGTTGGTAAAGGCAATGGTAAAGTAGCTGCAGGCGCAGTCGGAGCTGCGGTGGGTGCTGTGGTAGGTGATCGTATGCAAAATGATGATACATCTGCGGACACGCGCAATGTCGAGCGCTGCACACAAAGAGATAGCTATCAAAGAGTTCAAGAAGGTTATATGACGCTTTTTTCATATAACGGTCATGAATTTGAAGAAGAAACACAAACGCAATACCGTGTAGGTCAGCGTGTACCAGTTCAAGTGAACGCAGTGATCAACAAGAACTAATTAGTTTGACTGGAACCGCATTGAAAACTACTAGTGAGCGAGTTACCTACATGATGGCGATACTCAAGATTAAGGAACAGACTGAATTCGGTAAATTATGTGACGCATCTAAAAGTGTGGTTTACCAATGGTTAACAGGTAGGATTAAAAGTATCGATGCCAAGTATGCTTTTAAGCTTGAGGACAACACACCTTTCGCCGCCCGCTGGATTATGCTGGGCGAGGGTAAAATTAAAAAATAATCACTTCTAAATCCTTTAAAGTAATTTTTAAGCCACTTTTAAGTGGCTTTTTTATTACCCAAAACAATCTGTATTTAATTTATACATTAAAGTAAAGATTTCTTTACTTTAATAGTAAAGTTTACTATACTATTAATTGTGAACTAATTAACGAAGAAATTCATTCATGAAAAATGCATCCTATACCTGGATCACGATTAAGTACCAAGACAAATTATTTGATGTGCGCTTAAGCAATAGCAAAGCCATTGAAGAAATCAGAACCGTGGATAGTGAAATTAATATCGCACCAATCTTGCATGAAAAAACTATTCATTCTCTTCAATCGATCGCATACAAACAAAAATTCAAACTAGAGGAGCTTGCTATGCAATATAAAGACTTAAGACAAATTAATGTGAGCCAACACATTGAAAAGAAAAACGGCCTTTCCTATCTATCATGGTCGTGGGCTTTAGATCAGTTACTTCAATTAGATGATAGTGCAACATGGGAGTACTTAGAACCGAAGCGATTCGGTGAGAGTATGATGGTCTTTTGTAAGGTCACCGCTTTCGGCAAATCAAGAACAGCTCAATTACCTGTGATGGACTTTAGAAACCAAGCGATTCCTAATCCCAATGCTTATCAAGTAAATACAGCTATGCAGCGTTGTCTCGCTAAAGCTATTTCACTTCATGGTATTGGTTTATATATTTACGCAGGAGAGGATTTGCCAGTTACTACTGAGGTTGTGGCTTAATCTTGCTTATGAAACTTAAGACTGTATTCACGCACAGTTTTCAGCATCACATCCACGTTTTCCGGTGGTGTGTGTTCTGTAATGCCATGACCTAAATTAAAAATATGGCCTGGTCCAGATCCAAAACAATCTAGTATACGTTTCACTTCTTTTTCAATGGCTTCAGGCTTTGATAATAAAATCGCTGGATCTAAATTGCCTTGCAGAGCTACTTGATGACCCACTTTTTGTTTTGCGAAACCAATATCCGTTTGCCAATCGAGGCCTAATACATCAGACCCTGCGGTTACCTGATCTTCTAACCATAGACCACCACCCTTAGTAAACATAATGGATGGAATTTTTTTAGTACTCATCATTTTTAAATTCGACAAAATCACTTTCATATAAGGCAATGAAAATTCTAAATAGCCTGGGTGAGATAACGCACCACCCCACGAATCAAAAATCATAATCGCATCCACACCCGCTTCAATTTGCGCGTGTAAATATTGCGTCACTGCTTCTG
>CAIPQU010000137.1 GCA_903867305.1 uncultured beta proteobacterium | reverse complement strand
GCATCGGATTCATTGTTGACAACGATTTCGCTGATACGGTACTGATAGCCTGAGGCAGCATCACCGGTAAGCTTGCGCTGGCGGTCGTACTCTTGGCGCAGCTGGGCATCGGTAATGGGGGACTTATTAAAGTGTGCTTCCACTAATGCCTGAATCAGTAGGGTTTGGCGTAATTGGGTGTATTGATCATCTAAATCAATGCCTTTTTCCAGATCCATGCGCTCAGCCTGTTGGGCTAAAAGCTCACGATTAATTAACTCATCCTTCAAAGCTTTTTGGAGTTCAGGAGTATTTTTCTGGCCCTGGGCGACGGCTGCCTTAATATTTAAATCGAGTAAGCCTTGGGTGAGCATGGTGTTGTTGACGGTGGCAAAGAAGTGAATATTGCTACCCTTTTGTTCAGTACTTTGAGTCTTTAATGATTCAGTATCGGGGGCAGCAAAACTATTCATCGAGCAGGTCAGGATACTACCCATGAGGCAGGCAAAAAGAGAATTTTTCATACTCATATTATAGGCTAGAAGCTATATGTTTATTGCTTTAAAGGCTTATACTGTTTAGCTACTTAATGTGTGTATCTATAGCGTGGAGGCTGCATGAAAGATGATCAATCCAATACTCTGGAAGGGGCGCAGCCAGAGCAAATTCAAGGCCGAAGTATTTTTATGGTTGAGACCACTGGTGGAAGCGTTACTGTTCAAACCGGATTTTTAGCGGAGGATGGTAAGGTAATTCAGATGCCAGCAATTTTCCCCACGCAAGAATATGCCTTATCTCAGGTAGATGAGTTGCGTAAGATAGTTATCGCTCATTTTACTCAAGCCGCGCAAGTCGGCGCTCAAGTAATTTCACAAATCAACCAAGCAGCCAATTCAGTTCCAGCAACCGATTTGGTAGGCCCAAGCCCAGACGACACCATTCAATAAATTTTGTTTTTATCTAGGCGAGCAACTATGGTTTTCACTTCGTCGCCCTAATGCTGGATGAACCAATTTAAGGTCATGGTGGCAGTAGACTTATTACATTGTTGTACGGCATTGGGAGAGAATGCGCTGGTTGTATGGGTTACTTGTTTGTATCCATTTTGTGGCGCCTTGATTGGACTTATGAGGGCCAACTATCAATAGTCATAAAAACAGGCGAACAATCTTGAGTTTGCAGGATCTAGCTAGCTTCAAAGCCTTAGCCAACGGATCGTTGGTCCGTTGCTCGGTTACAAAAAACCTAACCCCCCAAAGCCTTCCGAAAATAGGGATCAATATCCCCTTGAGTCAGTAGCCACTGTTTGTATTCGCTAGGAACATCTGCTAACAACATACCTTTATGTTTACCAAATGGCATGGTTGTTGGGGTTCTGGATTTTTCAGATTCAGCATATAAATCTTCAATAGTTTTAACGCCTAGCTGCTGACAAATGTGATCTAGGATCACAGCACAAATACCCACATCTGCAATAGCAGAGTGAGCATTGCGTAATTGTTCGCGTGCTGTATCGCGCTCTAAGTAATACATGAGAGCACTTTGATTGTGGCTATCTAAATCAGGCCATAGTTTGCGGGCTAGGGCTAGCGTACAAATACGTTTGATTTCAGGTTTGCCGATAACTTCCCAGTCAAAGTCCACGTTATGCCCAATGATGTAGTCCACATGACCGGGCAATGTAAAGCTAGCTGCGGGTGGGCAATTGACCAATTCTTCATCCATGATGTGATGAGTAGCTAGTGCACCAAGGGTAATGGGTTTACCAGGGTTATAACGCTGTACAAATGGGTTGGTAACAGTAAAGGGTTCAATAGATTCAAACTCAACCCAAGCAGCTTCTATTAATACGGGTTCTTTAATGCCTGTAGCTTCGGTATCGAAAATAATGGTTTTGGACATATGAGTT
>CAIPQU010000136.1 GCA_903867305.1 uncultured beta proteobacterium | reverse complement strand
TTAATCGCTTCGATTTGCATTAAGGCAACATCCTTTAAAGATGTTTCAGAAATCGCCATTGTGCCGGATAAAGAATGCAAAATGCCGACTTTAATAGGATCTTTAGATTGCGCTACGGTTAAGTTAGAAAAACCGATTATAGCTAAAGCAGCACTAATCGCAGTTAACTTTAAAACTGATCTACGTTTCATGATTATTTCCTTTTAAATAATTAGAATTGAACTTGTAATGCGACGGTAAAAGAATTGGTATCTGTTGCATTAGTTACGCTTTGCTTGGAGTAAAAACCTGCAACTCGAGCGTTATACCCCTTAATAATGTAGTCAGTTCCGATATCATATTTTTTCGTTGTGATTTGAGAATCAGCATCAAACTTTTGATACCTTACGAACGGTTGGAATTGTCCCCAACCTAATTTTTCATTGAAGATGTATCCAAGGGCTGCTGAAACCGCTTTACCCTGCTCAGATAAAACTGCTCCATCCGTGTTATAGGTGTAATAGGCGGACTCTAAAGAAATCGCACCAGGACCAACGCCTTTTTTCTCAAACAGGAAATCAACGCTAGTTGAGTTGTAGTCACCTACTACAACTGAGCCGGTAGATCCTCCAGCTTGTGTTCGTGTGGCAATACCAATGGCTAATATATCTTTACCACCTAAATAATTACCAGTTCCATAAAAGAGTCCCGGCTCTGCATCCCATAAATCATACTGAATACGTCCAGAGTACATTGGCTGATAAGTAGACGCTAAAGTAGATCCTGTGTATCCAGTAGGAGTCCCTGATAAGTTAAAAGCTGTGTGACCATTAAAGGCCCCAAAACCATACTGTAATTTACCGCCCATGGCACTTCCTGCAACAGCAACTCCATCATCTCGACCAATAAACCCACCGTTATAGCCATAACGTGAAGCAATACTAGACCAATAACCACCTCCTAAAGAGTAAAAACTACCCGCCATATTGGCACGGTCACTTGGAGACAAAAATCTTCCTGCCCAAATTTCAAGATCCGGTGTGATTTTAAATTGCACATTTGCATCAATTACCTCGCCAGTTCCTCCTGTTGGGGTTGGAGCTTTTGCATCATAATTTAACATCCCAGAGATCTTATCGTTTAACTTACCCGATAAATAAATACGAGCATTGTCTAAGGTAAATGCATTTGTCTTTGCTGCAGAATTACCATTATCTGAATTAGTAAAGTCAGCACGCATGCCGAAACCAACGGTTAATGACGACTCCTTATTTTCACCAAACTCAATTGTTGGGCCAGCTACCGCATAATTGACTCCAAGCATGCCAAAAATAAGGGCTCCAAAAACTTGATTACGCTTTAGTTTCATACCAAATACTCCTTATATGTTAGTTAAATTAAATAGCTATCGTTAGATATTTAATATATTCATATTAGGTATTCAGATTCATTTAAAAAAGATGCAATGATTCATTTTGGGGAGCTGTAACAAAAATGTAATATTTTGGTGCGAAATAAATGAATGATTAATTGCTTTTTCATATTTTGGGAAAAGCCGTTGGGATATTTCAGCTATAAATGACCTTTTTATTTGGTTGGTTCTGCCTTAGTAATTAGTGACACCTTTTCGCTGGAAAGACTATGATGTGGAGTCTCAAATGGAGTCCAACTAACCCTCTGCCGATGCCACGAGTCAACCAATCAACGCCGTTCAACTCCGCAATTCAAACCTACTATCTCGAACCTAAAGTGCGAAACTGTAGCCAATTGTTAAGTTATTGTTTTGATATGATTTTCGCGCCTTCTAAGCCCAAGGTCGCACGTTCGAATCGTGCTGGGCAGGCCAAAACTTCGACTTGACGCAATAACATCACAATTTGTTCCGGTTTAATACGTTGACCTTTAGGCATTTTTTACTCCTTTTAGAGATAGATTATCAAAAATTCCTCTCTTTGGGAGTGGT
>CAIPQU010000135.1 GCA_903867305.1 uncultured beta proteobacterium | reverse complement strand
GTGTTTCCACAGTGGTTTTAAATTACTAACTTTAAATTTAAGTAGGAACAAGTCCTACGTTAAATTAGAAAGTGTGAATCATACCTACGTTGATACCAATCAAGTTTGTGTTTGGATTAGCATAGTAACCAGACATTGCAGCTCCAACTTGTTGTGCACCATTACTTGTTGCGGTTGGTGTTGTGGCATTCCCCCGATTTAGTAGACACTTCTCATAACGCAATTTGACGCTTTTCAAACTCAAGAGGACTTAATTGGTTGAGATGCTTGTGGCGTCTCACTCGATTATAAAAGCCCTCAATATATTCAAAAATTTCTGCTTTTGCTTCTGCACGACTTGGGTAAATCTTTCTTTTAATCTGTTCACTCTTCAAATTACTAAAAAACGCCTCCGCTACCGCATTGTCCCAACAGTTTCCTCTACGACTCATACTCGGACTTAAACGATTGTCTTTGCACCAGCGATTAAATTCATCACTACCAAATTGACTACCCTGGTCCGAGTGGATAATGACTTCGCCAACGGGTTTACGACGCCACTTCGCCATCGTTAATGCATCCAAGATAATCTTCGTTTCTAAGCTTTTTTTCATACTCCAACCAACAACTGCTCGGGAGTACAAGTCAATCACCACAGCCAAATACAACCAGCCTTCGTAAGTTCTGATATACGTAATATCGGTCACCCAAGCCTGGTCTGGCTGCTCATAGGTAAACTGACGCTGCAACTGATTGGGCGCCACGAGTGACGGCCTACCAATCTTATAGCGTGGGCGTTTATAACCCCTAACAGACCTAATTTGAGCCGCCTTCATTAAACGCGCCACACGGTTCTCACCACATTCAACTCCAGCTTCTTTGAGATCCATAAAAATACGCGGACTGCCATAAATCCCGTTACTTAAATCATAAAAATGTCGGATCTGTTTACTCAAGGATTGATTCACGATCGATCGCGGGGATAACGGAGTTTTTAGCCAAGCATAATACCCACTACGATGAACCTTCAATACCCGACACATACTACTCAATCGAAACTCATCTCGGTGCGCTTGGATAAAAGCGTACTTCACTCGGACTGCTTTGCGAAGTACGCCGTGGCCTTTTTTAGGATGTCGCGCTCTTCGGTCGTGCGTCGTAGTTCAGCTCGGAGTCTGGCATTTTCCTCACGAATCAACTTTAGGTCTTCTATTACTGGCTCTTCTGGCGGCTTACTTTTCCTAACCCAGTTATACAAAAGACCTTCCCCAATACCTAAACGTTTAGCAACATCTACAACTAAATGACCTTTTTCTGTAACTTGTTTGACAGCCTCTGTTTTGAACTCTGCTGTATATTTCGTTCGTTTCATGTAATTCCCTCCGATTCATAGTTAACATTCTTACATGTCTACTAAATCGGGGGAATGCCATACAAGAAAATAAACATGTAAATCTAGCGATCCATGATTTTGAGAAAGCACTCGCTCTTCATCCTCTTTTTGAAAATCTTACTGGCATGTTTTTACATGCCAAAATGCTTGCCTGTGACTGGGAAGGCATTTCATTGTTATTGGAAATTTTAAAAACCCAGATTAGAAAGAACGAAAAAGTCGCTCAACCTTTTGCAGTTCTTGGACTCATTGACTCTTTAGAGATTCAAGCCTTATGTGTCACATCTTTTACAACGCCTAAATATTTACCTAGGCCAGTATTAGGACCATGCTCCTCCCAAGTCCAGAAAACTAAAATTCGTATCGGTTATTTTTCTGCTGACTTTGGCAATCATCCTGTTTCCTTTTTAACTGCCGAACTTTTCGAATTACATGACCGTAATCATTTCGAAGTATTTGCTTTTTCTTTTCGAGAACAGAACCATGACGAATGGTCGACTCGATTATTAAATGGTTTCGATCACTTTATTGATGCTCGTCAATACACCGATATTCAAGTTGCTAAACTTGCTAGAGATTTACATATTGATATTGCAATTGATTTGGGTGGATTTACAACTTTTAATCATGCTGACGTATTTACGTATCGACCCGCACCTATCCAACTCAGTTATCTTGGATTTCTCGGAACTATGGGGCCCCATTTTATGGACTACATTATTGCCGATCAAACTATTATTCCTCAAGAGTCTCAACATTTCTACTCAGAAAAAATAATCTACTTACCTAGCTACCAAGTCAATGACTCTAAAAGAAAAATATCAGATCGCGCATTCTCGCGAAACGAACTTGGACTTCCAGAGACTGGTTTTGTTTTTTGTTGTTTTAATAATAATTTTAAAATTACTCCAAACACCTTCGATGGATGGATGCGAATCCTTCATGCCGTTCATGATAGTGTCCTGTTCTTATATGCAGAAAATCCATGGGCAGAGTCTAACCTTAAGCTTGAAGCCCAAAAAAGAGGCATCCTTCCTACTCGACTCATCTTTGGCCAAAGATTGGCTCGTGATGAATACTTAGCACGTTACCAAGTCTGTGACCTATTTTTAGACACACTTCCCTATAATGCCGGCACGACTGCTAGCGATGCTCTTTGGGCTGGACTACCTGTTCTAACACTCATGGGCGAATCTTTTGCTAGCCGAGTTGCAGCTAGTCTTCTGCAAGCTATTCATCTACCAGAGTTAATCACTACATCTCAATCTGATTATGAAGCTCTTGCTATTCACATTGGAAATCATCCGCAATTACTTCTTGAATTAAAAAAGAAGTTGGGCAACAATCGTCTAACTACACCTCTTTTTAATACCGCTCAATTTACAAAATCTTTAGAATCTGCTTACACTCAAATTATCAACAATCATTGCAAACAAAAACCTCTTGATCATGTGGTTATCAGCTTTTAAGGTTTAATGAATTTTAATATAAAGCCATCTTTTAATTGCGGAGGATCGGGTTGATTTTTATCTCGTGGGTCATCTTTATTCTCTAAAAAACTTCCGCGGCCAACATACTTAAATCCAATATTAACTATTTCATTTCTCAAAAACGATTCTTCTATCCGATGTGTTGTTTTGACTTCCGAAATACCAACGCCAGATTTAGCTGAATGATCAGAGATAATGTAAATCCCACCAGGTTTTAATGCCTCAAACACCGCCTTATTCAACTTGTCTCTATCTATTCCTTGATGTACCAAATCGTGATAATTAAAGACTAAGGTAACCAAGTCGACCTTGCCACCTTGCAATTCATTTGGCACGGGGTCATTAAAAGCCCTAATTACTGGGTATATATTTTTTAAATTCGATCGCAGTGAGCGTTCTTCTAAAGATTGCGCTGAAGTTAGCCTTCCCATAGGTAGTACTGGACTACCAGGAGGCCTTGGCGGACTTTGTCCATATACCTTTCCTTGGACTCCAACAGCACGCGCTAGTAACTCCGTTGTATATCCACCTCCCGCTGATAAGTCAAGAATGACCATCCCCGATGAAATACCAACAAAATTTAGAAATTCCACAGGTTTTCTAGTTAGATCATTAGTTTTATCTGCAGAGCTCCTTGAGGAGTCATTAACAAGTGTGATGATGTCCGAGGGGCTTAGCTGTTGCCGACTTAACCATACTGAAGGAGCAGTACAAGCACTCATTAAAAGACTAGAAATGATCAGACCAATCAATAAGTAACAACGAGATACTCTTGGAATAAATGACATATTTGTCTCCATCAGAAAGCACGCCTACTAAAATAGACCTAAATCTTGGTTATGGGATATAGTTTTTATATACGACCTGAGTCCCTTTACGTCCATAGCCTTTTGCAACAAGCTTGGTATAAAGTTGTTTTGCTAAAGTCACACTGGGTAAGTCAAGATTAAGCGCATTTGCTTCTTCAAGTGCAATACTTAAGTCTTTAATAAAGTGTTCCACAAAGAACCCCGGTTCAAAATCATCTTGAATCATCTTAGCGCCCAAGATATTGAGTTGAAAACCAGATGCAGCGCCTCCACCAATCGATTTCAGTACCGTCTCAGGATGAAGACCGCATTTTTTTGCATAAGCCAATCCTTCACTTACACCCATAATTGTTCCAGCAATAACAATTTGATTACACATTTTGGTGTGTTGGCCAGCTCCAGGACCACCCTGTAATACGATGTTTGCACCCATGAGTTGCAGTATTGGGAGAACAGCATCAAAATCAGCCTGATCAGCCCCGACCATAATAGAGAGCTTTGCATCTCTTGCTCCAATATCACCCCCAGATACGGGCGCATCAATCGAATGACATCCTCTTTTTTTGGCTTCTTGTGCAATTTTGACAGCTAAAGATGGACTAGATGTGGTCATGTCAATTAAGTAAGCATTCTTTGCATTGTCTAAAATATTGCCGGCATGCAAATAGACTTGCTCAACGTCAGAAGGAAAACCAACCATAGTGATAATGACATCAGATTCTGCTGCTAACGCACCCGGTGTATCAAACCATTTTGCCCCCTTCGCAACGAGGGCTTTTCCTTTTTCAGGTGATCGGTTATATACATTAACAGGATATCCGGCAGCCAAAATATGGCCAGCCATATTACTTCCCATAATGCCTAATCCAATAAAACCAATTCTTTGCTTAGTAGCTGCCTGATTCATTTTTGTCCTTTAAGTTAGCACTAAATAATATTAGCTACTAGTTTAGTGCAACTTAAAGTTTTACCTATAAATCATTTAGACCAAAAGGGGGTCTTTTTCTTGAAGATAACTTTTGGTATTTCTCCATAAATCATCAAAACATCATCCACAGCCTCTCCAACAATATAGTTCACAGAAATACTTGCAAGAGCATAAGCATCCTCTGCACTGAGACCTTTTTCAGATTTTAAGAAATTAATGGTTTCAATCACAGCTTCTTTCATCGCAATATTCAAATCACGATCCATTCCCATGACATAATAATTTTTAGCATCTTCTGCGCGAGGCCACTTCAATGAACTACCCTTGCCTTTATGCACAATAAACCTTAATACGGGCGTCAGTGAAGCCTCAATAGCTGTTCCATTAACTTCGCCATCACCTTGAACTGCATGCGAGTCTCCGGTGTAAAAAAGAGCGCCAGTTTGCTTAACAGGCAAATAGAGTGAGGAGCCAGCTGTTAAGCGTTTTAGATCCATATTGCCGCCATAGGATCCTGGTGGACGCGTGCTGGTAAGACTTTCCTCGGGTAACAAAGCCATCGTTCCCATAAATGGCGACAATGGGATTTCTATTCCAGGTGCAAAGAGAGCGACATTTCTTTTCAGATCTAAACGAATCACCTTAGGGTATGGCTTGCTATGGACCTCAGGAACTACACCGCCACCCTTGCCACTATTATTAACGCCATAAGGTACCCGAAATTTAAGATCAATGATCTGAACTTCAAGAACATCGCCAGGCTCTGCACCTTCTACAAAGATTGGACCTGTCATGACGTGCGCACCAGAACCTGGTGGATGAGGAACTTTTTCGTAAATTTCCATCGTTTCAGGTAAAAGCTCACTCTTACTCACCCCTTGGTCTGCAAAAAACTTAACGGGATCCACCCCATTAATGATGCCTTGATGAGTTAAGGTATCCATAGCCACAACTTGACCTGATTTAACTTTAGCAACTGGATTACGCCCACTGGGTAAATATCCCCAAGTAACTGTTTCCGGAGTTGACTTCACATAGGTATCTACCTGATAATTTTTCGTAGATGCTTGAGAAAATGCAAAGTCTGCACTTAATAAAGAAACTACAAAGCATAGGGGAGTTAAGTATTTCATAAAATTCCTTTTAAAATTTCTGCGTTTAATTTCTAATTAATTTATCTTCAAACCAATCCCACATATCAGCCACGACCAGCGTGAGGTAATCTCGTTGACAGTGCTGTGAACCACCTTCTTCAGCTGTGTAGACTCTGAGCGTTTTATCTTTTGATCCGCAAGCATCAAATTGCTTTTGGGCATCAGCTAACGGAATTTGCTCATCCTCTGCACCATGAACTAATAAAAACGGACATTCCATCTTCTGCATCACCCCATCTAATACATAAGGCTTTAAAGCTTCTAAAGCCTGATCTAAAGTATCAACTCCCAGTATCCAATTAATATGATGTCCTGGTACAGATAATGAGGTCTTAAAGTTCGCATCAATTCTTTGCTTCCACGTATCATAATAGCTCCACTGCGCGCCCCAGGCTATACAGGCTGCATACCTTTTATCCATCGCAGCACATCGTGGTGCATAGTAACCGCCCAAACTAATCGCTACAATTCCAATTTTCTTAGCGTCTACATCCTTTCGCGTCTCTAAATAGTCAATACAAGCGCTACCTGCGACTTCATAATCATGACGTAGGTGGTGCCCTCTGAGTCTTATAGCTTCTCCTGTTCCAGGGCCATCCATCACCAAAACAGAAATACCACGTTTGATGAGGTCAGGTACTCCTCTTACAAACTGAATTTCTTTTGTCACATCCAAACCATCAAAATAAACAGCGCAAGGTGTTTTATCTGACTGCTTATTTTGTGCGTGCACAAAATATCCCGGCAAACTACCATCGGGAAAAGGAACTTCAACTTTCTCAATCTTGATATCAGATAATTTGATGTAATGCTCAAAGCAATCAATCCCCGCCTTAAATGCATCTAGGGCCTTAGCATCCTTAGGCGTTCTAAAACGCTCAGCCATATGAAAGTAATTTGTTGCTCGTAAATAAGCATGTGCTGCTGAATGCCGATGCTTACCGGCCTCAAACTTTCTAGCGTGTGCTCTAACCCCTTCAGCAACAGTAGTTACAGCATCAAACCACGCTTCATCATCATCTGGCGCCTTGCCCTTGAGCTTAACACCAATTTTGTGTAATTCACCAATTTCAGATCCGCCGTAAGGGCCGGCGCTGATCATATTAATAAATGCAGCAGACCATCGATAGTTTCCAGGAAAATACATAAAGTAAGGTGGATCTTTTTTGTCGCTCATATTGTCTCCTTAAGTATTAATTCTTTTTTAATTATTCATGTATGTTAGCTTCTTTTGCAACTTTTGCCATCCTTAATCTTTCATTTTTTAAAAACTCAGCAAATTCTTCAGGTGAATCTGTTCTCGGCTCATGACCTTGGTCTAAAAATATTTTTTGATTTTCAGGTAAAGCTATCTGCTTTGATAAGATCTGATATATCTTTTGGACGATTTCTTTTGACGTTCCTGCTGGCGCTAATACACCATTCCAGTTATAACTCTGAAATCCTTTTAAACCTTGTTCCGCAAGAGTGGGTAAATCAGGAAGTAGCGCCGACCTCTTTTCTGAAGTGGCGCCAAGTGCGCGTAATTTTCCCTGTTTTAATAAAGGCTCGCAGGCTGCAAACTGAACAATGGCTAAGTCAATATGCCCCGCCAATAAATCATTAAGATACTGGGACGCCCCCTTATACGGGACATGATTCAATTTAATCCCAACATGCGTGGCAAACAACTCTACTCCAAGATGCCCAACTGTTCCATATCCCGGTGATCCGTAGTTCACCTTATTTGGATTTTGCTTTGCGTACTGAATAAATTCTTGTAAATTTTTCGCAGGAACTGAGGGGTGAATTGCTAAACAACTTGCACTTCTTGCAATCAACATGACCGGTACAAAATCTTTTAAAGTGTCATAAGGCATTTGGCTTTTTACAGCCGGTGCAACCGTTAAAGGCCCTGGATTTCCTGCAAGGAGCGTGTATCCATCTGGGACACTCTTTGCAACAAAATCGGACCCTGGAACACCTCCCCCTCCAGGTTTATTCTCAATAATAAATGCTTGTCCAAAAGCTTGATTGAGTTGCTGTGCAGCCCATCTCCCTTGATTATCCGTTGGACCCCCTGGAACAAAAGGCACAATGATATGTACTGGCTTATTGGGATAAGTGTCAGTTGCGGCAAGAACTGTTGTAACAAAAAATATCCCCGTCAGTAGTAATGCCCTAATCAATTGAGTTGCCTCTGGATCATTGAGTTAGTGGCCCAAATTGTGGTGGAGATATCCTGCGCTTAGAAGCTCCTTCATATGCCGACGCCACCTTAATCACGCGGTCTTCCATTCCTGGCTCTACCCGAAACACAAGTGAAAATGGCATGCCTGGAGATGCAAGTTGAGTAGGGGCATCTACAGACTTTCCAATATACTTTTTCTTATCCCCGGATAAGACATATTGCGCATCATAGGCAGTGCTTACATATCCAGCAGGTACTAAGATTTCTGTGAGTCCTGCATTAGGTCCATAAAGCATCTCATTTCGCAAAGCATTAATCTCCCCAGGTTCTTCTGGCCAACCTATTTTTGCGGGAGGCAACGGCGTATGAAGGCGCACTAAAACATCTAATTTATTTTCTAAAATCACCATCATATCCACTCGACGTAGTAACTCTCTGAGCATGATGCGCTCGTCAATACCTTGACGTCCTCCTAGAGGATTCCTGGGATCATTGGTCTCTTCCCAATTCTTAAATGCTGAGCGTTGATCATCACCCCAGAACTTAGATCGCTTATTTAATGTTGGCCAATCGATTAAAGATTCTTGATATCCTTTTACCTTCCAATCAACTGCTCTTCGAGATAGATACTGTTTGATATGAAACCTAAATGAATTTGCAAGTATTTGATGTTGAATAGTTGCGATATTAAAGTTTTTTGGTGGTTCAATATTTAAATCTGCAAGTTCTACAAAATAATCAATAGGCGCCATTTTTCCGCTACCAAATATTTTTCCTAGAGCAAATTCTGTTGGTATGATTTGATTTGCAAAGTCTTCAAATACGGGCCGACCAGCATCATTTAAACGAAACAAAATATCTGGCATAAATACTGGCAACAATCTGCAAAGTGCTTTAGTAAAGTCGATGCCCATTTGTTCGATAGCAGGATCTTTTTTCCACAAGGGGTGAGATGACTCAACTAATGTTGCCCCAAGATGTGAGCCTAAAATATCTTTAATCTCTTTTGTTGCTGCTGAAATAATAGGTTCTACAGCCTTAATTCCTGGGTTAACCATTGACTCTCGCACTACCCCAATTCGCGTTCCTTTCAATATCCCTTGCGTAGCATTTTTAGTAATGTGATCTTGATATCTCGTCTGCAACACAGAAGATCTAGGTACAGTTGTATAGGGATCGCGAGGATCATAATAACCTTGCTCATCATCTTTTAATGCATCTAGTATTTTCGAACAGTCCGTCAGTGTGCGGCAAAGAATTCCTGTGCGATCACAATAAATATCAGCGCCAATTGCACCACCATCGAATCCTAGCATCGCTTTATGCGGAAGTATTAACGCAAGCGAATTATGATTCGCAGGTCCTCGAGTAGACATCCGAGTCTCCTCACCTAAGCTAGCCATCACTAAATTAGCGCTAACAGAGACGCCTGAGCCCGAACTTGACCCTAAGGAAGCAGCTCGAGATGTGTCGTAAGGATTGGAGGGGTTGCCCCCCCATGTTGACCTTTGATAACCAAGTACTGAAGGTAATACTTGGTTAGGATGATTTTTACCACCCGGATCCCCAGCTCTGCCGTTGTATTCAGTCATAATTGCCTTTGCAAAAATGATCGCACCTTTTTTTCTTAACTGCTCAACCAGAAGATGGTCTCTAGCGGGGAAATCGATGTCATAAGCAGCATCAGCGCCACCCGTAGACCTCATATCTTTAGTATCAAAGGCATCCTTAAAAGAAAAAGTGACACCATATAAAGGCATTGCTTCAAAATCAGGATTTTTCCCAAATTGTTGATCTAATGCAGCGGCCTGTTCTAATGCGTCAGGATACTGACGAAACATCTCGCATACAGGTGGAGCACCCTTTGGCAAGGGCCCCAAAGAAGGATGCAAATCGTAATCACCCCGACAAGTTACAGAGCGCTCACCCCGAATATTAATTGTGGATAAGGCGTTGACCTGCCCTGCTTCTGGCTTACCCACGATCATTCCAAACTGCTGCATCACGCTCGGATCAGAAGCCGTAGCTTCCATACGCCCATTCTCTAGAGGTGGGCCTATATATTGATCTAAATGAGGTAACAGTTCACTGATCTTCATTGTCTTTTGATCAAACTGTATTGCTGCTCCCCCCCTTACAACCCCTTGAGTATTCTCAGATAGGTCATCCCCATCTTTTGTGACTAAAAGGCTCGATGGTCCATTATATTTTTTAATCCTGGCCAAATACTGCTCAACAATATCAACACAAGTAGTCCGCCCATCTTTTATAGCCTGATGAAGATCAGCAATGGTAGCTTCTTCAACTTGGAATCGGCTGTGTATATTTTTTTCTTGCAAGATAAACTCCTTAATTAATTCTTTAATTGTGAGATCTGTCCATGCGGATCAGAACAATATTCGCCACTTGTGTATTCTTCTACACATCCACTCTGAAGCCACTGACTTGTTGCGCGGTATAACAAGTGGCGAGCAGATTCAAATTGCATAAAGTGTGAAGAATGCCCTACTTTAATAAACATTTTTTGCTCACTACCTAATGCGTGCCAAGCCTCAATCCGTTTTTCATAATCATCAAATTCGCCTAGCAACATTAGGGTAGGTGCTTTTATTTTTTGCAAATTTGTTTTCCACCCAAAATTCATTCGATTGGGCGCGCGCATAATACCCAAACCTTCTCGCCCCCAGGTTGATCCTACAGGATCCTCAGACATCAACTCGCTCCAAAGTGCATTACACACCTCTGGATCTTCTAACTGATTCTCACCATGAACATGATCTCTCCAGCGATTGTTTAATAAAAAATCTCTTGTTTGCAATATAGTTGGAGATCCGCTTTCTGGCATTTGTTCTGGTGGTGTCTCACTGTCAAAAAATGGGGCGATACCGAACATGACCATTTTATCGACACGGTCTGGGTTTAACGCAGCATACCCTCCCGATCTTGGCGTCCCCGTGGACCAACCAACGAATGAAATCTTATCAACTTGTCGTAATTCACAAATATAGTTAACGATGGTGTCTAATTCATCCCATTCGGTTTGACTTGATACTAACTTATAGGGATATCGAGGTTTTACATAGTCACTCAGGATATGTGGAATAAGCTCTTTTTGATTTTCTTGTGCAACATTACAAGGGTCATCCATCATCGGGCGTGGCGATGGAGGATATCCGGTGTGCGAAAGCGCAAAGACATCAAACCCCTGTAATGCTAATGCATTCATAAAGCTATAGTCTTTGTACGCAAGATCATAAGCTACTAAACCTGGAGCAAAGCCCCCGTGGACCATCAACACTATTTTTTTAGTGTCTGCGCCTGCGGCCTTTGATAATACTTTTTCTCTTAAAAATAAACCGACAGGCTGCCCATAGTTTGCAGACACGGTGGATTTGTGCGTTACAAATCGATCCGTTGTCATAATGGAGTT
>CAIPQU010000134.1 GCA_903867305.1 uncultured beta proteobacterium | reverse complement strand
TTGATTACGAATTGGATGACGGCACTACAAATTCGTTCGATAAACGCTACGAAGTCTTTGCCAAACTTGTAGCAGAAAAAGCCATTAAAGAAGCCTTGGCACAGCCAGATCAGGAGCCTGTGGCGTGGGAGCAGTTTTATCCTGACATTGGCAAGCCACAAATAGAACAACCAAAAGTTCGGACAGGTGACTGCTTGTTGGTAGGTGTGTGCGCTTCAGAAGGTCACAAGATACAAAAAGCACAGCCAGAGCAGGACAGCACTTATACCTACGCATCAAGCCTTGCTACGGCAATTTGGCAAAAACACTACATGAAAGAATCCCCTAAATTTGCACTGCTTGATACCACTGAGGGTGTTCTTACTCAAATTGACAACATGACTTGCGGTTTAGTAAGAGAAAAACCAGCACAGCCAGAGCAAGAGCCTGTGGCGTGGATGGATGAATACGGAGATGTACTTTCAGCAAGCGTTGTTAGTGGCAAAGGTTTACGGAACATACCTCTCTACACCACCCCACCACAGCGCACAGAACGACCTGTGGACTGTGAGCGATGCAATCGACTGGAAGAGCAGGCATACGACTTGGTAGGCAAGTTAAGAGTTGCCAACATCAAACTGTCCATGCAACCACAGCGCACATGGGTTGATTTAACAGAAGCCGAGATTGACGAAATATGCCTTGGCGATGAAGCAAAGGTGCGCACAGCATTGAAATTAATCAAGGAGAAGAACAATGGCTGAACTAACAGAAGCTAGCTTAGAAGCCATGCTTATCAAACTGCGTAAACATATGGATGAGACAGGGGAGAGGGTCACCTTAATTCCCAAGTATTTGACCTTTCGGCCATCAGACTTGGAGGCGCTTGGACTCACTGTGGCTGATGTTAAAAAGATGATTAAGGAGCAGAACTTTGAGAAACTTTGGGAGAAGAACAATGTATGACGATGAACTGCATGCAAAAGCATCAGACTATGCCAGCAATCGTAAGAATGCCTACCTTGCACAGATGCAACTTGGCAAGGTTAAAAAGAAGAGCCAAGACGAATTAAATTGGATTTGGGTGGCGCATTACGAGGGCTACAAGGAAGGATATTGGGCGGCAACAGGGGATGACCGCTTTACAACCGACCCCGCCAAACGCAAGGAGAAGAACAATGGATAAAGACGGATACCACGGTTACGACAAAGACGCTGAAATCAAACGCCTCAATGAAAAGATTGAGTTTCTTGCTAGAACTAATATGCTGTACAGCGATTGGGAGCATCGTGAGACACAAGTCACAAGCGAGTTGATTCGTAAAGGCATAGAGGCTTCCAGACTCAATGTTGAGTTGCTGTCGGCTTTGAGCGCTTGTCTTGATTGGATGGAACATTTGCGTAAAAGCGGTGTTGCGGGGAATTGGGATTGGGAAGATGATATATACACAAAAGGCCGAAAAATTGAAGCCAAATTAAAGGAGAAGAACACAAGGGGACAATAATGAATGACTTATTTAAGCCGCATCAATGCCCCAGATGCTTTGGGCTATTCAAGGTAGGGGACAGATTTTGGAATGACTCTGGAACCGTCTATCACTGGTTGTGCTGGGTAAATAAATCAAAGGAGAACACATGACAAGAAGCGAAGCAATTACTGCACTTTATGCGCTTTTCAATGCGCCACACAACGCAGACATAAATCTTGCGGGACTAAACGTATTGCTTGATGAGTTGTACAAATCACATCCCCAAGAAGAACCACACATGAAATCAGAGCAAATAAAACATTCACTGTCTGTTGGTACAAAAAGCATTCAGTCTAGGGTATTTGACAGAGAGACGGATGAAGTCATATCTTTTGTAAAAATACCTATTGCAGATAGTGGGCTTGTTCGTTGTGATGCTAAAAAGCAACTAACAGATGAGGAAATACTGGAAGTGTGGAAAGAAAACGAAAAGGTATACCCAATGGATAGAAGTAGGCTATTGGATAGAACAAGGGCTTGTATAAGAAAGGCACAAATAGAAGTTGGTTGTGCCGAGTGTGGAGTCAATGGCGGTCATGCGTTGTATTGCGTTGCTTGTGCTGAAAATTATTTAAAGGATAAGAACATATGAGCGAAGGATTATTTGATGATGTACCCCTATGCAACAAAGAAAGAGACAAGGCATGGGAAGCGTTTATAAAACGTAAGGATGCGAAAAATTTATTTTCTGAAAAAGGGTTTGAATTTCCTGTTAATCCTGGCTACTATGATCTGTGGGGCATTTGTTGGGCAAAGGCTTGGGACAAGGGATTCCATGCGGGAATAAAAATTGATGCGTTGGAAGTGGCATTAATACAAACCATTGGGACATTAAAATGGTGTGAAGATTTGTTGCGTGAATCTGGGCATGATGAAGCGGTTAGCGATGTTCAGGATTGCATTATGTTACTAAGAAAGGCAGGAGAAAAATAATGCACCCAAGAGAATTCAAAGATAACGATTTATTCTTAACGAAAAAAGAAGCGTTTGCTATTGATGATGAGCGCAGACGACTTATTCAAGAAAACGAAAAGTTAACAGGTCAATTAAGAAAAATTGATAGGGAATTGTCGATGCTGAAATATAAAGAAAGCGAAAGTTTTGACCGAACCGCTAGCCACATGGCTAATGAGTATGTTGAATACAAAGAACCAATATTGACTGATGCGGAAATCAGCGAAAGTTATTATGAAGTATTTAAAACAGCAATGATAGACATAAAAGCGTTTGAGTTTGCATATTCTTTACTAAGAAAGGTACAAGAGAAATGAACAATGAACCTGTAGCGTATGTAGACCCAAAAGAATTGCAAGACGATTTCACTTCTACAACCGTAACAAGAAAGAAGTTTTTTGTTGACGATGTCCCACTCTATACCCATCCAGTAAAAGACCTTGAAGATATTGACATAAATATTACTTGGAATGAAAACTCTATGCGTGATTTTGGAAAAGATGAATTGAATTTTGCTAGAGCAATCGAAAAAAGGATAAAAAATGGTAACTAAAGAACTATTGCATGAATTGTTTGAGTATCGTAATGGTAAGTTGTTTTGGTTAAAACCATTTAATTCTAAAAGCAGAATAAAAATAGGTGAAGAAGCAGGCAACGATACAAGTCATGGTTACAGAAAAATTGTTATTAATTATAAAAACTATGCTACCCATCAACTTATTTTTATGATGTTTCATGGTTATATTCCAAAAGAAATAGATCACATAAACATGGTCAGGAATGACAACAGGATTGAAAATTTGCGGTCAGTTACAAGGTCAAGCAATATCAAAAATCAAAAAAAATATATTTGTATTGAAACTGGCAAAATAGGAATCAAATCAACCTTTGTAAACAAGTGGTTTGACTGCTTGCCGACAATGGTTCAAATTTAAGGCACAAGAGAAATGACTAAGCCAAAACTCGATCAAGGGGTGGACTACGAGCGTGGGTTCGTTGATGGTATGTTGAAACAGGCGCAATCAAGCGTAGACAAGGCAGTCAATTCAATGTCACAACGCACATGGGTTGGGCTGACGGATGAAGAGCGTAACGACTGCTTGGTTGATGCAGACCCATGCGAATGCCTTGCCGACCCAGAAGCTGAAGAGCTGATGCGTTGCATCGAAGCCAAACTAAAGGATAAGAACACATGAGATACGAGCAAGCAAAGCTCCTGGTTCAGAAATTGATGGAGATAACCATCATGTACCACGCATCTGAACTGTTGCGACAAAAGATATATGATGCACTTGATGAGTATTTACCAGACCTTGACGAAGGTTGTCGTGAGCGCGGGTGTATTGCAATAGATCACTTCGAGGAGAAGAACAATGAACGCAACTGAACTAGCTGATGAATTAGAAAATACTTATCCGTTTGTTGGTGTCATGGAAATTGCAGCCACCATGCTACGTCAACAACAAGCTGAAATAGAAGCGTTGAAAAAAGAAGCAGCATTACAAAGGTTGTCTGACTTTACGCAAGAAGTTGAAGCAAAGTATTCGGATGCGTGGTGGAAAGAAGTTGATGAGTTTAATAAACAACTAAAGGCACAAGAGAAATGAATGCAATTGAATTGGCTGATAGATTGGACAAAATATCTTATGACTGCACAATTGAAGAGTGGAGAGCATCACCTGTTGGTGAAGCCGCCACTAAGTTACGTCAACAACAAGAAAGTATCGAGGGATTAAACCGAGATTACGATTTGTTGTTTGCCGAACATCAGCTACTACTGAAAAAAGAAAGGGTAGAACTAACTGACGAGGAAATAATGAAGATAGCAAATGAAGTATTTAGCGCATACAAGAATTG
>CAIPQU010000133.1 GCA_903867305.1 uncultured beta proteobacterium | reverse complement strand
TATAAATCTGATATCGTTCTTCAAGGCTTTGGTGTTTATAGTTCATGGCTACTTTGACTTGGAGGTCGAGAAGCTAAGATACTAAATCATCCTTAGCCTCCTTTCATTTTTCAAAGTTGCACTTCGTATTAGAATTCACCACATGCTATTAGCGAATTTAAAGTATTTATTTTTTCTTGTCTTGATCCTTATTTCAAATAGTGTTTTTTCACAAACTCTGAAAGACGTCTCAGATCAAGTAATGAATCATTTATCAACTATTTATGAAGAAGGTAAAACTGAATTACATCTTCCTCTATATACCTACCATTTTCCATTTGCCTATGACGGCAATACCTATGACCAATTAAATCCTTGGCCACTCGGAATAGGCATTGGGAGAGGGTTGACTACCCAAGAGGGTAAGTGGTCAGGTTTTTACGTTGTTAGTTTTGCGGATAGCCATCATGATCAGCAACCCAGTATCGTCTATAGCCAAACTTGGCCGATGATTGGCAACAAACACAGTAACCTGTCCGTAGGTTTTGTTTCCTTCATCACTGCTAGAAGTGATCAATGGAATTACCTTCCATTCCCAGGAGTTTTACCCGTTCTCAGCGCTAATCTCACTGAATTTATCAAGTTCACAGCAACCTACGTTCCTGGATTTAAGTATGGCACAGGTAATGTGCTCCTTTTTACTTCCTCTTACAGCTTTTAAATTTACGTCATTACTTTCAGTGGACTTCCCATGGATAAAGCTAGGGGCTTTATATCGATTGAGTAAGTGCCGATTAGTCGACTCAGGCCATTAAAGTTTGATGTTGATTGGCGAGGACTTTATATGAATTTTTTCTCACTTGAAAATCCTGCGCCCACGTAATAATAGCAACCTCTTCTATACCTAAATCATTGGCTAAATCGTCAAGTTTATTCATCACCGTGGATGCATCTCCCACAAATCCTTGTCGACACATTCTCTCAAAGGTTTGTAAATCTTGTTGATTTAAACCTACTAGGGCTTGATCAGGGGGCATCATGGAACCCAAAATACCTCTTTGGCGATCAATCTTCCACCGCGCTCGACTGCGGAAGTAATAAAAGGCTTCTTCTTCTGTTTCTGCAGCTAAAGCCCATAAACAAACGATGACTTGTGGCTCTTTTAAACGATCAGAGGGTTGAAAACGTTGCTGATAAAGTTCAATGGCTTCTTTGGCACCAACCCCGTCTGTAATGAAATGCGCGAATACATAGGGCAAACCTAAATGAGCCGCCAGTTGAGCGCCATAATCTGAACTACCCAATACCCATAACTCTGGATAGGTATCTCCTAAAGGAAAGGCTTGCACTCCACGCCCAGGATGCCCTGGCGGAAATGTCTGATCCCTGAGCCACATGTCTAACTCTTGAACCTGTTGGGCAAAATAGGCGGAAGCCTGAGGATTGGGGTTCAGAAGTTGGGCTGTTCGCATATCACTGCCAGGCGCTCGACCAACCCCAAGATCAATTCGGCCTGGCGCTAAGCTTTCTAAAACACGAAACTGCTCAGCAACTTTTAATGAACTATAGTGCGGTAACATCACTCCGGCACTACCCAAGCGGATTCGTTGAGTCTTTTGAGATAAGGCCGCCATTAAAATCTCTGGGGCTGTTCCAACAATGCTCGGATGACTATGATGTTCCGATACCCAAAAGCGGTGATACCCCAAATCTTCTGCAAACACGGCTAATTCAATAGCCTGTTGAATGACCTCAGCATGGGAGGATCCCATGACTGAAGCCGATTGATCCAGAATAGATAATTGGGTCAACATCAACAAAATTCCTTATTCAATATGACTCACGTTATATGGCCGATGCAATGGCTTTACCAAAGTCTTGCGTATTACCAGTTCCACCCATGTCAGGAGTAAATGGCGCATGTTTAGGGCCGGCCGCAAGTACTTTCTCAAAGGCATCAACAATAGCTTTAGAAGCTTCAGGATATCCTAAATGTTCCAGCATCATGGCTGCGCTCCATATTTGGCCAATAGGATTAGCAATCCCTTTGCCTGCAATATCTGGGGCAGATCCATGCACCGGCTCAAAGAGAGAAGGATAAATTCCTTCTGGATTAATATTGCCAGATGGAGCAATACCAATCGTTCCAGTACATGCAGGCCCCAAGTCAGACAAAATGTCCCCGAATAAATTACTGCCCACGACAACATCAAAATGCTGTGGGCGTTGAACAAAAAATGCCGTCAAAATGTCAATATGGAATTGATCTACCCGGATCTCTGGATAGGACAAAGCCATATTGGCAACACGCTTATCCCAATAAGGCATCGTTATCGAAATACCATTGGATTTTGTGGCGGAAGTTAAATGCTTCTTTGGACGCCTATTTGCTAACTCAAAAGCATATTTCAAAATACGGTCAACGCCTGTTCGAGTCATGACGGTTTCTTGAATCACAAATTCACGATCAGTCCCTTCAAACAAAATGCCACCAGCATTGGAGTATTCACCCTCGGTATTTTCACGAACGACGTAAAAATCGATTTCACCAGGTACACGCCCCGCTAATGGACTAGGAACGCCAGGGATCAATTTGACGGGACGTAAATTCACATATTGATCAAAACGTTTACGAAATAGTATCAAACTACCCCATAAAGAAATATGGTCTGGGACTAACTTTGGCATGCCAACAGCACCAAAGAAAATCGCATCTTTTTTGACCAACACATCAAACCAATCATCGGGCATCATTTTGCCGTGTTTAAGATAATAATCACAGCTGGCAAAATCATAGTGATGTAGTGAGATATCAATCCCAAATTTACGCGATGCCGCATCTAACGCTCGCAAGCCCTCTGGCATTACCTCTACACCAATACCATCTCCTGGAATAACTGCAATATCGTGTTTTTTTGTCATATTTAACTCACGGCCCTGTGTATAAATTCTTTTTGTTTTTCATCAACAGTCTCCACTGTTGGCTGTTCTTCAATGATTTCGTTGGAAAATGATTCCATTCTAACTTTATCTTTTGGACATATTGGTGGTCCAAAGTCAGCCCATCGTTTCAGTAAGGTAACCTCATACCCACACTCTGGGCATTTGGCTTTGCTGCGAGTGGCGTTACTCGGTCTTGGTGGAGGAAAATTAAGGGCGCGATGTGGATAAGGCCCTAGTTTTTCACTTAAAGTCATTAAACGTATTTTCAGGGCTGGTCCAGCCATGGCCATTCTGGCAGGCCCTTCTAAACCAACTACATGAGCAATTCCCTGAAAATCAGCCCCGTGACCAGATTGACAATCGTCAATGGCGTGACAAATTTCATGAACTAAGGTATCTAATACTTCCACGGGGTCTTCAATTTTGGGAGAAATAAAAATTTCATTCACCATTTCCCCTGATCGTTGCCTAGGCCAGCATTGGCCTAAGGTGGTCCTTGGACTGCTCGATGCGGCAAATCCACAGGATACTTTTAAGGGTGGTATGCCATATCCGACTGCTGAAAAAATAGGGTCTAAAGCTTGTACGGCGGTTTGAAGCCAAGTCTCTCTGTTCACTGGTAATTCCATCTTCATTTCTTCAATATTGATCTAAAAGTCTATTATCGCCTGAAATCATTTTCCCTCATTGGGCAGTTTTGACAATAATGGGCAAGATGGTGTTCATATATGTAAAATAGTCGAATTCGTTCGCAAAAACACCTTTGCGTTTGCAAAACCCCCTTTGGAGACCATTATGACTACGCCAGCTTTCACTTCTTCTGATGATGTAATCCATTATGTTGGTGGCCAACGATTTGCAGGCCAATCAACCCGTTTTCAAGATGTCTTTCACCCTGCGAGTGGTCAAAAAAGTCGTCGGGTTGCTTTAGCGAGTACGGCAGATGTCAACCAAGCTGTCGCTGCTGCCCAAGCTGCCTTTCCCAAATGGGCTGATACGCCGCCGCTAAGACGTGCTCGTATTATGTTTAAGTATTTAGAATTACTCAATCAACACCAAGACGAACTCGCTGCAATCATTACCGCGGAACATGGCAAAGTTTTTACAGATGCTCAAGGTGAAGTTACCCGCGGTATCGAAATTGTTGAGTTTGCGTGTGGTATCCCAGAACTTCTCAAAGGTGAGTACACAGAACAAGTGTCTACTAATATTGATAACTGGACAATGCGTCAACCACTGGGCGTCGTTGCTGGTATAACTCCCTTTAACTTCCCAGTAATGGTGCCAATGTGGATGTTCCCAATGGCCATTGCGAGTGGTAATACCTTCGTTTTAAAACCTAGTCCTACTGATCCATCTGCAGCTCTTTTCATGGCTGATTTATTTAAAGAAGCTGGTCTTCCTGACGGTGTGTTTAATGTGGTGCAAGGTGATAAAGAAGCAGTTGATGCACTGATTGAGAATCCTCATGTAAAAGCAGTAAGCTTTGTTGGTTCAACACCAATCGCTAACTATATTTATGAACGAGGTGCCCATTTTGGTAAACGTGTCCAAGCTTTAGGTGGTGCCAAAAACCATATGGTAATCATGCCTGATGCTGATATTGATAAAGCCGTTGATGCCTTAGTTGGAGCAGCTTACGGTTCTGCTGGTGAGCGTTGTATGGCGATTTCTGTTGCCGTTTTAGTTGGCTCTGCAGCTGAACGTGTAATGCCTGCTTTAATCGAAAAAACGAAATCACTCAAAATCAAGAATGGTATGGAACTTGATGCGGAAATGGGCCCTATTGTCACGAGTACTGCAAAAAATAGAATTAGTGGCTATATACAAGCTGGTATTGATGAAGGTGCAAAGTTACTCGTAGATGGTAGAAGCTTTACTGTCCCAGGATTAGAAAATGGATTTTGGTTGGGTGGTACTTTATTTGATCATGTGACTCCTGAAATGAAAATCTATAAAGAAGAAATCTTCGGACCTGTTCTGTCTTGTGTTCGCCTCGAGAATTTTAGTCAGGCAGTAGATTTGATTAATGCTCATGAATTTGGTAACGGCGTTGCTTGCTTCACGAGCGATGGTAATATCGCCCGCGAATTTGCAAGGCGTATCCAAGTCGGCATGGTAGGTATTAATGTTCCGATACCTGTTCCGATGGCGTGGCACGGCTTTGGTGGCTGGAAGAACTCCTTATTTGGCGATATGCATGCCTATGGTCGTGAAGGTGTTCGCTTTTACACGAAACAAAAAAGTATCATGCAACGCTGGCCAGAGAGTATTTCTAAGGGTGGCGAATTTGTGATGCCAACCATTAAGTAAAAAAGATTGCTTAGCCCCGTTACTCAATAGGGCTAAGCAACTTGACGGCTGGCTAACTCTTTAAATAGACCGTCAACAGCAATAAGTTCATTGTAGGTGCCATCTTGAATGATCTTACCCCCATCCAAAACAATAATCCGATCGGCATTAATAATTGTCGACATGCGATGCGCAATCACAATTCTGGTGGATTTGAACTGATCTAGACTTTGTGTGACTGTCGCCTGAGTATGGTTATCCAATGCGCTCGTCGCTTCATCAAAAAACAAGATGCGAGGACGATTGACAATCGCCTTGGCAATAATCATCCGTTGACGCTGACCTCCAGAAAAAGTAGTGCCACCTTCCCCAATGACGGTGTACATCCCCATCGGCATCTTTTTGATATCGTCATCAAGGCCAACCATCTTGGCAGCTTCCCAAGCATCATCTACGCTTAAATTAGAACTGCCGACAATATTACTAATAATATCGGTTGGCATTAACTGAGCATTTTGTAAAACTACGCCAAACTGACGTCTCAAGGCATTGATATCCAACTCAGACATATCTTGGTTATCGTAATAAATAGATCCTGAGCTTGGTCTTTCAAATCCTAAAAGTAAACGCAATAAGGTTGATTTACCAGATCCGGAAGGCCCTACTGTAGTACCCCCAGTTAAGTAGACAATCCTCGAGGAGAAAATTCTGCTTGTTGTCGATATTGTATAGGTGACAACTTTCCTAGTGCTGCATGAGGACGTTCCTCGTTATAAATCTTGATCCATTGCTCTGTAATGTCTTTG
>CAIPQU010000132.1 GCA_903867305.1 uncultured beta proteobacterium | reverse complement strand
GGCAATCCAAGCTTTTTGGACGGGATGGGAATTATCTTTTGATAAAGCCTCGATCGTTGTAATTTTCATGCTACCCACAGCAGAGACGGGGATGGAGCACGAACGAGTCAGTTCACCATTAATGTAGACCGAACAGGCACCGCACTGGGCGATACCGCAGCCATATTTAGTCCCCGTTAAACCAACCACTTCACGAATCGCCCACAGCAACGGCATATTTGGTTCGACATCGATATTATGGATTTCATTATTAATCGTCAATTGCATACAGATTCTCCTTTTATATTTATTACTTTAATTTGTAATTCTATTATTTCTAGGCTAAGTTTAACCCTTCTTTATGAAGTGGAAAGTTTCTTAAGGGTTTCCCCAGCGCACTAGAAATCGCATTAATTACAGCAGGTCCTACAACACAAATCGTTGGTTCGCCAACTCCACCCCAAAAATCATAACTTGGAACGAGGACAGATTCAACTTTAGGAACCGCAGCTAATCGAAGTGGGGGGTAAGAGTCAAAGTTCTTTTGTTTGACTTGCCCATTTTCGATGGTGATTTCAGGGTTAAAAATAGACCCTAAAGCCATCACTACAGAGCCTTCAATTTGCTCACGAACTAAGTACGGGTTCACTACGTGACCACAGTTAAGGGCGAATATAAGCCGTTTAATATGAACAGTATTGCCTTTTACAGAAACCTCAGCAACACAGGCGGAATAGCTACCATAACCCATGAACTGAGCAATCCCACGATGAACTCCAGCAGGAAGAGGCGATCCCCAATTGGCTTTTTTAGCAGCCGCATTGAGAACACCCAAGTGTTTTGGATGGTTTTTCATCATGGCCTGCCGAAATGCTAGGGGGTCTTTATTCGCTGCTTTGGCACACTCATCCATAAAGCATTCCATAAAAATGGCGTTTTGATTCGTATTCACACCACGCCAGTGACCAACGGGTACATGGGTATTTTTCATCACATACTCGGTGAGCAGTGATGGAAAACCATAGCCTAATTGACTTTCGCCAGCTGCAGCATCTAAACCTTGCATTTGAAATACATCTTTATTATCTTTTAAGGCCATCGGAAATAAAGTCGCTCGAATGGATGGACCGGCGACTTTAATGTGCATCCCAGTAATATTTCCATTAGCATCCATGCCCGCAGTCATTTTTGCCACGGCCATCGGGTGGTAAAAGTCATGCGTCATATCTTCTTCACGAGTCCACATAGTTTTAACTGGTACGCCAGGGAAGCTCTTGGCAATCACTGCGGAAAGTCTCACAAAATCTTGTGCGGCGGCACGGCGTCCAAGGCCAGTTCCCGCATCCAGTTTGTAGACCTCACACTTTTCTAGGGGTAAACCAACAGCCTCAGCCAGTGCCGCATAAGATCCCTCACCCGTTTGGGTTGGGATCCATGCCTCAACTTTGTCCGCCGTATATTTTACGGTGGCATTCATTGGCTCCATATTGGCATGGGCTTGATAAGGCGTGTAATAGGTAGCCTGCAATTGGCGCGTTGATTTTTGAATCGTCGCTAGTGCATCGCCTTCATTTCGAATGGTAAAGTCGCCATTTTCTTCCAAACTATCCAACATGATTTTGTCGATATCTTTAGAAGAAACATTTGCCCCTTTACCTTCATCCCAAACAATCGGCAGCGCTTCAAGGGCCATTTTGGCTCGCCAGAAAGTATCCGCTACCACGGCTAAAGTACCGTCATTCACTTTGACGACACCCTTGACACCACGGAGGTTTTTGATTTTGGACTCATCGTAGCTGACGATTTTTCCACCAAATACGGGACAGGCTTTGATCGCAGCCACTAGCATTCCTGGCAACTGTAAGTCAACACCATATACCTTCGTGCCGTTCACTTTATTGGCTGTATCTAAACGTGCGAGTGGCTTCCCAGCCACTTTCCAGGTTCTCGGATCTTTTAAGGTAATCGATTTTGGATCAGGTGGAGTAACTTTAGAGGCCGCTTCAGCGATTTTTCCGTAGGTCATTTTTTTGCCAGATTTGGCATGTGTAATCAGACCTTGGTTCACAGTGAGTTCACTTGCGGGAACATTCCAAGAATCAGCAGCAGCTTGTAAAAGCATGATTCTGGCAGCGGCGGCGCCACGACGTACGTAGTCTTCCGAAGTTCTAATCCCGCGACTTCCAAAAGTACCCATTTCTCCCCATACACGTTTACGAGCCACACTCTGTCCTGGTGTGGGAGATTCCGTAATCACTTTTTTCCAGTCGCATTCGAGTTCTTCTGCAACGAGTTGGGCTAGACCAGTTCTTGTGCCTTGGCCCATTTCTGAGCGCACAAACCGAATAACTACTGTTTCATCAGGCTTGATATTGACCCATGCGTTGACTTCAGGATCACCTGTATTCATGATGGCGTTCGGGTTGTAAGCACCTTTCGATTGCGCCATGGCCAGATTCGGGATGGTGGCTAAGCCAATCATCAGGCCACCACCAACAACCGCTGTATCAACGATAAAACGACGGCGTGAACTATTTTCTAAAACTTGTTGAGTCTCTTTTATATTTGTCATGTTGGATTTCCTTAACCGCGAGTTTGTGGAGTTGCTTCGTACTGCGCAAGTACATCAGCGAGTTTTTTCTGACCAGAAGCCACATGAATCCCAT
>CAIPQU010000131.1 GCA_903867305.1 uncultured beta proteobacterium | reverse complement strand
TCATAGATATTGTCGGTAGATAAGACCACAGAAAGAGGTAAGTAACCTCCTGAAATACCTTTAGACAATGTCATTAAATCTGGCCAAATATCCGCATGTTCGCAGGCAAAAAATTTTCCCGTGCGACCACAACCGACAGCAATTTCATCAGCAATCAGATGAATTTGATATTGATCACACAATGATCGAAGACCTTTCAAATATTGCGCAGAATACATTGCCATTCCAGTCGCGCATTGCACCATCGGCTCAATAATGATGGCAGCAATTGATGTCTGCTGCGATTGAAGAAGTTGCTCTAATTCTTGCAAACAATGTAGGGTATGTTCTTCAAGAGATTGCCCTAGTTTTGCAAGACGAAAATCTGGTGAAGGAACAATGATGGGTTGCCTTGTCAACACACTATAAGCATCTGTAAAGATCGGAATATCTGTGACAGATAACGCGCCTAATGTTTCACCATGGTAGCTATTTTGTAAACAGATAAAACGGTTTTTATGATCTTGACCATGATTACGCCAATAATGAAAACTCATTTTTAAAGCGATCTCTACGGCAGACGCTCCATCTGAGGCGTAAAAAGCATGACCTAAATGATTCTGAGTTAACGCGCCGAGTCGTTCAGATAATCGAATGACGGGTTCATGAGTCACGCCAGCTAGCATGACATGTTCTAAAGTATCTAATTGATCTTTGATCGCCTGATTGATGGCTGGGTTAGCGTGACCAAACAAGTTTGTCCACCATGAGCTGATCGAGTCTAAGTAAGCTTTACCTTGATGATCATAGAGATAAGCTCCTGAACCTCTAGCAATAGCTAAAAGAAGGACTTCCTCGTGGCTTTTCATTTGCGTACAGGGATGCCACACCGCTTTTAAACTTCGATCAGTCCAATCATTGTTCATTCAGTAATTATAAGTTCTAGCGATTCGACTGATTGAGAATCAGAGTTATTTTTGGAGTTCCTTTGGTTGCGGGCGTTTTCCGATTTGAACAGACAACATTACACTTTGTCCTTTTCGGTCAACCATCAGTTTGGCATTACTTCCTGGAGTCAAGGCTGCAACCGCATTTAACAGACCTCGAACATCGTCAATGGGTTTGTCATTTACTTCTTTCAAAACATCTCCAGGCTTCACGCCCCCAAGTTCTGCAGGACCATTTTTAAGGACTCCAGAAATAATCACACCTTTAGCATCTTTCGGCAATTTGAAGGCCTCAACCAACTCGGGTGAAAGATCTCTTGGCTCAACACCCATCCATCCACGTGTTACAGCACCATTGGCAACAATCGACTCCATGACTTGTTTGGCCAAATTCACTGGAATAGCAAAACCAATTCCCATGGAGCCACCACTTTTAGAGAATATCGCCGTATTAATGCCAATTAATTGACCCTGTGAGTTGACGAGACCTCCACCTGAATTTCCTGGGTTAATCGCAGCATCCGTCTGAATAAAATTCTCAAACGTATTGATTCCTAAATGATCACGTCCTAAGGCTGAAACAATCCCTGATGTTACGGTTTGACCTACACCAAAAGGATTACCAATCGCAAGCACGATATCACCAACATGAACATTCGCCAAATTACCCAGAACAATAGGTTCAGGAAGGTCAGGTAAATCAATTTTTAAAACAGCGATATCAGTGTCTGGATCACTACCAATTAATCTCGCAATCGTTTTGCGACCATCGCCTAGAACAACTTCAATTTTGTCAGCATCCTCAATCACATGATGATTTGTTAGGATTAAACCTTCTTTACTGACGAGCACTCCAGAGCCGGTACTAAATTCTGGACTATTATCTTCTGGAGATTGACCGTTGGGATCACCAAAGAAAAAATTGAACCATTCTTCTTGATTTTCTGGGGAAGGTTTTTGTTTTGGCTTCGATCTTGGTCCGTGCGGATTTACTTTAGATGCAGACGCCAACTTTTCATTTTTGCTGGTAAAAACATTCACAATAGCTGGCATCGATTTTTTGACGGCCTCATGGTAAGAGCCTGGAGAAATTTCACCAGATTCTGAGGATTCCTTGACTGTTACGGAATGAAATTTATTGGTTCCACCGACCCAATTAGGTTTTAGAGTAGAAATTACAAAGTAGCCAGCTAAAATAACTGTCACTGCTTGTGCAAAAAGAAGCCATAAACGCTTTGCCATCATACTTTTCTCTTTAGTCTGAATTACACTTCAATAATGAAAACAAAAATTACCTCTCAACAATCGATTGAAACTTATCTTAATCAGTTATTAGAGATTACTCATTTTAAAGATTATTGCCCAAATGGGTTGCAAGTGCAGGGTAAAAAGCCTATAAAGACTTTAATCACTGGGGTAACGGCTTCCTTAGCACTAATTGAGGCAGCCATTTTGCAACAAGCAGATGCCATATTAGTTCATCATGGGTGGTTTTGGAAAAATGATGATTCTAGAATTGTGGGTCAATTGCATGCAAGGCTCAAGTTACTGATGGATCATCAAATTAATTTATTTGCCTACCACCTTCCTTTAGATCAACATCCTCTTTTTGGCAATAATGTTCAGTTAGCTAAAGTCTTAGGTATCGATATACAAGGTCAGAGTATTGAAAACGACTTGGTATGGCATGGAAAACTCAGAACCTCGGTTAAAAAACCTAATTTAGAAAATCTTGTCTCCACGATTGAGAAAAAACTACAAAGAAAACCCTTAGTCATTGGTAACTTAAAGCAACCGATTAAAAAGATCGCATGGTGCACTGGTGGTGCACAAGGTTACATTGATATTGCCGCTAACCTTGGCGCAGATGTTTATATCAGTGGAGAAATTTCTGAGCAAACTACACATGTGGCTAGAGAGTTGGGTATTGCTTATATTAGTGCTGGGCACCATGCAACTGAGCGTTATGGCGTAGAGGCACTAGGAAAGCACCTTGGGCAAGAATTTGGGATTAAGCATCTTTTTATCGATATACCTAATCCCGTCTAGTTTACTTTTTTAGACTATCCCTAATTTCGCGAAGCAGAACAATATCTTCTGGTGTGGGTGGGGGAGCTGCAGGGGCTTGATCGGCTGAAAGGCGGAATTTATTCATGATTTTGACCAATTGGAAAATCACAAAGGCCAGAATGATGAAATTGAGTAAAACCGTCACAAAACTACCATAAGCAAATAATGGAACACCTGCTTTTTTTAGAGCGTCTAAAGTTCTTGGGATACCGTCAGGAATACTACCCAGAACAACAAAGCTGTTATGAAAATCCAAGCCACCTCCGGTAATAACAGAAATAACTGGCATGATGATGTCACCAACTAAGGAGTCGACTATTTTCCCAAAGGCACCACCAATAATCACCCCAACGGCTAAATCCATGACATTGCCACGCATGGCAAAATCTTTAAACTCACTTAATATTGACATCACACTCTTCCGAAAATACCAAATTAAAAAGAATCTTCAATTATAGAATATGAAAGTTGGCAATAGCATCTTATAATTGTGAAAGTGGCTATAATATGTCAGGGAAAACACTAATTTTAACGAGAACTTCATGAGCGCTGAACAAAATTCAAGTTTACAGCCTGTACCTGCAGAGCTGAATAAAGAGAGACGTACCTGGATGATTGCTACCTCTGTGATGGGTGGCATTGGAGGAACTGCATTAGTTCTGCCCCTAGTGAACACCTTTGCACCTTCAGAGCGTGCTAAGGCTGCTGGAGCACCAGTAGAAATGGACATCACTGGCATGCAACCAGGCGAGATGAGAACGATTGAGTGGCGAGGTAAGCCAGTTTGGATCGTGCGCCGCACGCCTGAGCAAGTGGCAAATCTGACAAAAAATGACGGAAGTCTTGCTGACCCAAATTCACAAAGATCTCCCGGAGATTTAACACCAGAATATGCTCGTAATGAAGCTCGTTCGATTAAGCCAGAATATCTTGTCGTTGTTGGAATTTGCTCGCATTTAGGTTGTTCTCCTTCTGCAAAGTTTGATATGGGGGCTCAACCATCTCTGCCGTCGGATTGGCAAGGTGGTTTCTTATGCCCATGCCATGGCTCAACATTTGATTTGGCTGGTCGTGTATTTAAAAACAAGCCAGCACCTGATAATTTGGCCGTTCCCCCACACATGTATTTGAGTGACACCAAGATTCTTATTGGTGAAGATAAAAAAGCTTAAGGAGATTTAACACATGGCATTTCATGAAAAAGAAGTTCCGGCGAACGCAACTTCAGGACAAAAATTGATGGCGTGGGTGGATTCTCGCTTCCCATTAAGTGGCATGATCAAGGATCACTTGACAGAGTACTACGCACCCAAAAACTTTAACTTTTGGTATTTTTTTGGTTCTCTAGCGATTGTTGTTTTAGCTTTACAAATTATCACGGGTATTTTTTTGGTGATGCATTACAAACCAGATGCTGAGAAAGCTTTTGAGTCTGTTGAATACATCATGCGTGAAGTTCCATGGGGATGGCTCGTACGTTACATGCATTCGACTGGTGCTTCAATGTTCTTTATCGTGGTTTATATGCACATGTTCCGCGGCCTAATTTATGGCTCATATAGAAAGCCTCGTGAGCTAGTCTGGATTTTTGGTTGTACTATTTTCTTGTGTTTAATGGCCGAAGCATTTTTTGGCTACCTCCTCCCATGGGGACAAATGTCTTACTGGGGCGCTCAAGTGATTGTGAACCTCTTCGCTGCGATTCCAGTCATTGGACCTGATTTATCTTTGTGGATCCGTGGTGACTACGTTGTTGGTGATGCTACGTTGAACCGGTTTTTCTCTTTCCATGTGATTGCGATTCCTCTAGTTCTAGTGGGTCTAGTTGCCGCTCACATTATTGCTTTACACGAAGTGGGTTCAAACAATCCCGACGGTGTCGAGATTAAAGAAACACTTGATGAAAAAGGAATTCCTTTAGATGGTATTCCATTCCATCCTTTTTACACGGTTCATGACATCATGGGCCTTGGAGTGTTTGCAATGATTTTTGCTTTCATTGTCTTCTTTGCCCCAGAGATGGGAGGCTACTTTTTAGAAGCTAATAATTTCGTTCCAGCAAACCCTCTTCAAACTCCGCCACATATTGCTCCAGTTTGGTATTTCACGCCGTTTTATTCGATGTTGCGTGCAACTACTTCTGAGTTTTTGCTACCTATGTGGATTTTTGTTGCAGTCATTCTTTATATGGCTTCTCGTGGTGCTGCCATGAAAACAAAAGCAATTTATGTAGCAATACTAGTGGTGCTTGGGGCTGGATTTCACTTTCTAGATGCAAAATTTTGGGGTGTTTTAGTCATGGGTGGATCTGTAATTATTATCTTCTTCCTACCTTGGTTAGATAACTGTCCTGTTAAATCAATTCGTTATCGCCCCGCATTTCACAAGTACATCTATGGTGTTTTTGTGGTTTGCTTTGTCATTCTTGGTTATTTAGGTATACAGCCGCCATCACCCATCTCAGAAAAATTAGCTCAATTTTGTACTATTTTGTACTTTGGCTTTTTCTTAGCAATGCCTTATTGGAGCAAGATCGGCGAATTCAAGCCTGTTCCAGATCGCATTACTTTTGCTGCGCACTAAGGTTATCTTCATGAATAAAAATACATTACCTCAAATATTCCGTGTGATGGCTTCTTTATGGATTGCCATTGCCACAATTGGTTTTTCAACTGGTGCTAGTGCTAATGAAGAAGGCTTTCCTTTAGATAAAGCACCAAACCGTATGAATAACCCAGCCGCACTTCAACGTGGCGCTCAACTATTTACGAACTATTGCTTGAATTGCCATAGCGCTCAAAGTGTTCGATATAACCGTTTAAGAGATATTGGCTTAAGTGATGAACAGATTAAAGAGAACTTACTTTTTTCTGGTGAAAAAGTGGGTGAGCTAATGAAGGTGAGTATGTCGCCTACTGAGTCAAAAGAATGGTTTGGTAAGGCTCCGCCTGATTTATCAGTTGAAGTTCGTTCACGTGGTGCTGATTGGATATACACGTATTTACGTACGTTTTATAGAGACGATTCACGCCCTACTGGTTGGAATAATTTAGTCTATAAAAATGTGGGAATGCCGCATGTTTTGTGGGAGTTGCAAGGAGATCGCGCTGTTAAATTTCAAGAAGTTGAAGGTCACAATGGCGCCTCAGAGCATAAGTTTGCAGGTTTTGAGCAGTTAACTCCTGGGACTTTGAAGAATAATGAATACGATGATCAAGTTGCTGATTTAGTGGCCTATATGACTTGGATGAGTGAGCCAGCCCAGTTGGAAAGAAAGCGTATTGGCGTAATTGTGTTAATATTTTTGGCTATCTTCACCACGATTGCTTGGCGTTTAAACAAATCTTACTGGAAAAGTATTCATTAATACTTTTTAAGTAAGTTGTAGGCAGATGGCGAAGGTCGTCTGCCTTTTTACTTGATGGAACATAAGGAAATTTACCTATGATGGTTCTTTACTCGGGAACAAATTGCCCTTTTTCACAGCGATGCCGCTTAGTTTTATTTGAAAAAGGTATGGATTTTGAGATCCGTGATGTTGATTTATTTAATAAGCCAGAAGATATTTCTGTCATGAATCCCTATGGCCAAGTTCCTATTTTGGTGGAACGCGAACTAATTTTGTATGAATCAAACATTATTAATGAGTATATTGATGAGCGTTTCCCTCACCCTCAATTGATGCCACCTGATCCGGTAGCAAGGGCACGTGCACGCCTATTTTTGTTCAATTTTGAAAAAGAGCTTTTTGTTCATGTTTCAACATTGGAGAACGAAAAGGGTAAAAACGCTGCTGGTGTTTTAGATAAAGCGCGATTAGCAATCCGTGATCGTTTGACGCAATTAGCCCCTGTATTTGTGAAAAATAAATATATGCTAGGTGAAGAGTTTTCTATGTTGGATGTTGCGATTGCACCCCTTTTATGGCGCCTAGAGCATTATGGAATTGATCTTTCCAGAAATGCAGCTCCATTATTGAAGTACGCAGAAAGAATCTTTAGTCGTCCAGCCTATATTGAGGCTCTTACGCCCTCAGAGAAGGTTATGCGTCGGTAATGAGTAATCAATTTGGCGATGAGTCCAATAAAGTCTCCATACCAAGTACAAAGCCCTATTTGATTAGGGCTTTGTACCAATGGTGTATTGATCATCAATTTACCCCTTATGTTTCAGTCTTTGTGGATGCTAATGTTGTTGTTCCGATGGAGTACGTAAATAAAGATGAAATTGTGCTGAATATTGGTCCTGCCGCTTGTCAAAATTTAAATATTGATAATGATAGTATTCAATTTAAAGCTAGATTCAATGGCAATCCAAAAGAAATATATATTCCTTTAACGCATGTGATGGCCATTTACTCGAGAGAAAATAGTCAAGGAATGAGTTTTCCGGTCAATATTGCGCAAAGCACATTGGCGAATTCTGCAAAAGATTTACCCACCGAAATAAAAGAGAAAACAAAAACTCATTTAAAGCTTGTGAAATAGTTTAAAATACTAATTCAATTAATGAAGCCCCATTAGCTCATCTGGTAGAGCAACTGATTTGTAATCAGTAGGTGGTCTGTTCGAGTCGGACATGGGGCACCAAATTAAAGAACCAGTTCAACTATGAGCTGGTTTTTTTTCGCCATGTTTTTTTCTCCATTGATTCTTAGCAACGACAAACCTCTTGACATCCTCCCCGTCCTAAAGGACGGGGATTCCTACCGCTAGACGTTCATGCCCGAACTTTTGCGTGATTATCCTTAACGCGTAACGAAAGGGTTTTCGTCATCGCCATATACTGTATATTTTAATAGTGCTAGACTAAAGCAGCAACATTTACATCATGTTACGCCACTTATCCCCCAACTAAAGCAAGGGGTTTTGTGACGCGTTTTGGATAAAAACTTATTCTAGTAATATGGATGTATTAATAAAATCTCAATACATCAATTTGTCGGGAAGTAAGCCTTGACCCCTCAAATAAAAAAATTTTACGGAGACTCGGGCAATGATTTATTTCAAAAAACTCATGATTTATATCTATTGTCTATTGGCATGTTCGTTAGGCTGGAGTCAAACAACATCAATATACCCAACAAAAGCTGTACGCGTATATAACCCGTCGTCGCCTGGTGGTGGGGGTGATGTGATTGCAAGAATTATTCAACAAGAGTTATCTAAGAATTTAGGGCAAACGTTTATTGTTGATAATCGCCCAGGGGCTGCCAATATTATTGCTACTGATCTTGCCGCCAAATCTGCTCCCGATGGATATTCTTTACTTCTTGGAACTACAGGAAGCTTTGTCACCAATCCACTGATTTATAAAAAATTACCCTATGCCGTGAGTGACTTTGTACCCATTTCAATAGTCGCTGATGCACCTTTTATTTTAAGTGTGCATCCAAGTGTTCCAGCCAATAACCTCACTGAATTAATTGCCTATGCGAAGGCCAATCCAGGCAAGCTTTCTTTCGCATCATTTGGTAATGGTAGTTCATCGCATTTAGCAGGCGAGTACTTTCAAATACTGACAGGAACAAAATTAATTCATGTTCCGTATAAGGGAAGTGCACCTGGAATGGCGGATTTATTAGCTGGAAATATCACGATGACTTTTGATAGTGGCTTATCTTCCATCCCAAATATTCAGGCAAAAAAAATTCGCCCGATTGCGGTTGCGGCACCCAAACGTCTTCCGAATTTATCAGATGTCCCAACATTTCTTGAGCTAGGTATCCCTAATTTTTATGCTGGTTCTTGGTACGGTTTTTTTGCTCCTCAGGGTACTCCAAAAGAGATTA
>CAIPQU010000130.1 GCA_903867305.1 uncultured beta proteobacterium | reverse complement strand
CCAGTCTCTCGCAATAGGACGGCTTGGTGACGAGGGTTAATGTTTAAAGTCCAAATTTGATTATTATGCAAATTTATTATTTTTTTGTAAAGATATTTTTTGCATGATAAGATTAGTATAAATATTTAACCGTAAAATAAACCGATTAGGCACTCTTTTTATTGGAAAACAGCGCTACTTTTGCCTGAGTCTCGGGGTAATCCCCCCACAGGTTAACTGATCTCAGAGGTAGAATTTTCTCAATAAGAGGAGTTCTACATGAAGCGTTCTAAATTTACTGATACCCAGATCATGGATGCCCTAAAACGGGTCGATGCTGGTTTAGCTGATCCAGAAGTCTGTCGCGAACTAGGTATTAGTTCAGCTACTTTCTATAAGTGGCGTGCCAAATACGGTGGTATGGATACCTCCATGATGGCCCGCATGAAGGAGCTCGAGGCTGAGAACGCCCGCTTAAAGAAGATGTACATCGAAGAGAAGCTCAAGGCAGAGATACTCAATGAGGCCCTCACAAAAAAGTGGTGAGGCCGTCTCACAGACGTGAGATGGCCCAAAAGGCAGTCAGAGATAAGGCAATCCCCATTCGGTTGGCCTGCGCTATCTTTAGCGTGAGTGAGACCTGTTACCGTTATGAAGCGAAGAACAATGCGCAGAATGAGCTCATTGCGAATTGGCTGATCCGCTTAACGGATAACAACCGCAGTTGGGGCTTTGGCCTTTGCTATCTGTATCTACGCAATGTCAAGAACTACACATGGAACCACAAACGCATCTACCGGATTTACCGCGAGCTTGAGCTCAACCTGCGCATCAAACCCCGCAAGCGTTTGGTGCGAGATAAGCCAGATGCCTTGGTCGTGCCACTGAGCATTAATCAAGTCTGGTCGATGGACTTTATGCATGACCAGTTGCAAGATGGCAGGTCCATCCGCTTGTTCAATGTCATTGATGACTTTAATCGTGAAGCCTTAGGTATTGAAGTGGACTTCTCCTTGCCATCTGAGCGAGTGGTTCGCAGCTTAGATCAAATCATTGCTTGGCGAGGCAAGCCTTGTGTGATTCGAGCGGATAATGGCCCGGAACTTGTCAGCGGCAGACTCATGGAATGGGCAGCAAAGCATCAAATCCACATACAACATATCCAACCAGGTAAACCACAACAAAATGCGTATGTAGAGCGCTTTAATCGCACCGTCAGATATGAATGGTTATCTCAGCATTATTGGGAAAGTATTAACGAAGTTCAGGAGTTCGCAACGCAATGGATGTATAAATATAATCATCAACGTCCAAACATGGCATTGGGCGGCATCACCCCGAAACAGCGACTGGCCATGGTTGCTTAATTAACTCTACTTCTAGGTTCGGTTAAATAAGGGGGGATTACCCCTGAGCTAAAGCTATTGAATTTTTAGAATCTATTGAGAATCCTATTAAAGAATTGATTCCATCAATTTTTCTTCTATTAACCAATGTGACAAAAAAGAACTTTTCTAGAAGATCCTCAAAAGATATAGCAATATCCTTATACTCTAAAGATACATTTGCACCAAAACCTTCAAATATTTTTCTTCTTTCTGCGAAATGCTTTGAAAAATCATCTAAAGAAGACAACCTAACGCTGGCCTCTTTAAATTCACGAATCTTTTGTAGAAAAATATCAAGTTCATTTGCAATAGGCATTTTTCGGTATTCCACTAAGTAATTGGTCTAACCAATATATCGATTGTTACCCAATCTTTTGCACCGCCAAATAATTGGTTTAATGCATTCTTTAATAAAGGGCTATTAGGTACTG
>CAIPQU010000129.1 GCA_903867305.1 uncultured beta proteobacterium | reverse complement strand
TATTTCAATATTCATCCGATGGATCTAAGAAGGTTATAACACCAAAAGATTTTTACTATCCCATCTATTTTATTGAACCCTATAAAGGAAATGAACAAGCAATAGGATTTGATCTTTCAACAGAACCAATAAGATTTAAGGCTATTTTAGAGTCCCAACAAACTCGGAACTCTATGGCAACCTCCAGAGTCCAATTCATGGCATTAGGTGAGAAACAATTTGGCCTTTTATTAATAACTCCTGTATTTGATCAGCAAAAAAATCTCATCCAATCGATAGATAGTAGTAAACCATTAATAGGGTTTGCTGCAAGTGTATTGAATATTGAACATGCTATTAATGCGAATCTTCACAAATTTCCAAACAATGATCTGCATTATCAGATCATTGATATTACTGATAAAGACCAGGTCCAAGATTTATTTGTCAGCCCAACCCTAGGCCCTCAAGCAAATAATAAGGACTCCATTAAAAAAAGCATCTTTAGCTTGGAGCATGAAATTGACTTTGCTGGCAGAAAATTACTTCTTCGAACAGAATCTTTACCATCTGCTTTTGGCATTCACAATAATTGGAAGCTATGGGGTACAACCGTTATTGGGATTTTAATGACACTGGTGTTATTAATTTATAACCGTATCGAAACAACAAGAAAACATTTAATCCAAGAAGCTGAAATTAACTTTGAAGCACTTTTCAGCGCTATTCCTGATGGTGTCATCATTTATAACAATTCCAATGAAATTCTTTATTTCAATGAAATCGTCAAAAAAATATTGGGTTTCAATAAAATTCACTTAAATTTAAAAAATAAAATCAAACTCAATGAGGCCCTACCACCTGACTGGATCCATCATATCCATCAATTACAAAATTCTATCGACCTTCCATCTGACGAGTCATTTCAACATCTTAAATTCCACATCCCTAATTCTCAAGCTACCTTTGTAGAAATGACTGTATCAAAGACTCTTTTGAATGGGCGATCTGCTTTTCTTTTATCATTACATGACGTCTCTGATTTGGTCAAATTTCAAGATGATTTGCAATTTACTGTCTTACATGACTCTTTAACAAAACTTCCTAATCGATTACTATTGCATGATCGCTTAGAAAGAGCCCAAGTAGAAAATGAGCGTAAAAAAGATTAGGGTGGGCTTCTGTTTATCGATATTGATGACTTCAAATCAATCAATGACACATTCGGTCATACGCAAGGGGATTTTCTACTTCAAACCATCGCTAATAGGCTAGTGAATACTGTTAGAAAAATAGATACTGTAGCTCGGTTTGGTGGAGATGAATTTGTGATTGTTCTTCATGAATTAGGTACTGATTTAGAGAAGTCTGAGCTGATCGCCAAAGATATTGCTAGTAAATTATTGGCATCTATAAGAAAAGAGATCTTCATTAACGACCAAAAACATATTATCAATGCGAGTATTGGGATCAGTATGTTTAATGGTTTTACTAAACCAGCGGAAACAATCATTCTAGAAACCGATATGGCGATGTACCAGGCAAAACAAGAAGGCCGAAATAGATACGTTCTATATCATCCAATAATTCGCTCTGAAAATATAGCTTTAAATACTCTACTCTATGAGTTACGAATAGCAATTGAGTGCAATCAATTTATTCTTTATTATCAGCCTCAGTTTAATACGAATCTAACGCTCTTCGGAGTAGAAGCTCTTTTACGCTGGCAACACCCAACTAGGGGGCTTTTAACTCCTGCCGAATTCCTATCTATTGCCGAGCAAAGTGAATATATTCACTTACTTGGAAATAAAATCACTGAAATGGCTTTATCCCAATTAGCCCTGTGGCAAGAAAGTGAAGATACAAAGCATTTAATGATGTCTATCAACATTAGTCCACGACAATTTGAGAAAGATGATTTTTTTGATGAGTTTTATAAGCTAATTTCTAAATACAAAATCGATACCAGTAGGTTAATTTTAGAGCTTACTGAAACCGCTTTAACTCTTGATATTGATCAAATTATTAAAAAATTTAATCAAATAAGGGACTTAGGCATTCTTCTATCGATTGATGATTTTGGAACAGGCCACTCCTCATTAGGGTATTTATTTCAGTTACCAATCCAACAACTAAAAATAGATCGATCATTTATACAAAATATTGTAGAAGACCGTCAACTTCAAATTATTACTAAAGCAATTATTTCTTTGGGTAAAAATTTAGATCTTTTCGTGGTTGCTGAAGGTATAGAAACCAAAGGTCAAGAGCAATGGCTGATTGAAAATTCTTGCGATATTTTGCAGGGAAACCTATACGCGCGAGCACTTCCAGTCGTAGAATTGAAGCTCTTTATCAACGAATTAAAAAACAAGTAGTATTTTTGAAATACTTTTACAAAAACTACTCTATTTTCATTAATCCCAACTTTTATTTCGCGACGCAGGCAATACTAAAATTTTTATTTGCTGCGCAAATCTCGATGTGATTAATACTTTCTATAACTTTCTTGAATACTAGTCAATAACCATAAGTATTATCATGGTACCTTTTGGCATATATTTATATAAAAATGACAACAAATACGAGCCCCCCCTTGGCCATCATTACCGGAGCATCATCTGGAGTTGGTTTATATTCAACAAAAGCTCTTTTAAATAGAAATTGGCGCCTGATACTTGCCGTTCGCGATCCCCAAAAAATGTTAAAGGTCGCTCAATTACATCAATTCGATACATCGCGTTTCGATATTTGGGAAATAGATTTAGGTAATCTGGATAGCGTCCATACTTTTGTTAAACGGTTTCAACAAAGCGGTCAAGATCTGAACGCCCTAGTTTGTAACGCTGCGACATACCTCCCGCTCCTAAAAGAACCGATGCGTTCCCCTCAGGGTTTTGAAATTAGTGTTGCCACGAATTATTTTGGTCACTATGTGTTGAGTAGACGCCTATTAAAAAACCTTACTCAGACAGCAAAAGCCCATCAACATGCGCGCTTGATTACTTTAGGAACAGTTACGGCTAACTCAGAAGAGTTTGGTGGTAAAGTTCCTATCCCGGCACCCGCTGATTTAGGAAACTTAGAAGGTCTTTTGGCAGGATTTAAAGAACCGATTGCGATGATCAATGGTAAGAATTTCAAACCAGGTAAAGCATACAAAGATAGTAAGCTTTGCAATATGGTGATGAACCGGGAGTTACACAGAAGATATTACGCTTCAACGGGTGTTTTATTTAATACGCTATACCCAGGCTGTGTTGCTGAGACAGCGCTTTTTAGAGATGCCCCAGTATTGTTTCAGAAAATCTTCCCTTGGTTCCAAAAAAATATTACGAAAGGCTACGTTAGCCAAGAACTTGCCGGTGATCGAGTAGCCCAGGTCGTTGCGGATACCTCATTTAATCGGTCAGGAGTTCATTGGAGCTGGGGCAACCGGAATTCAGCGATTCGAGCACCTTTTTCTCAGGAGCTGTCGGTGAAAGCAAAAAATGAAACCATGTCAAAAAATCTTTGGGAAGTTACGGCCAAGCTCGTTGGCATGAGCCCTGATTAAGTTTCGCCGATGAGCAATAAGTAATCCTAGGCAATATATCCATATTGTCTAGGAAGCCTCATAAGTTTTTTTCTAATATAGCCTTCATCTTGTTTCTATTTCAAAACTGATAAAAAATTTTTTATGGTGAAAATTCAATTTTTTTACAAATGCGAATGATTCTCAATATTGTGTATAATGAGAATCATTCTTATTTAACTAAAGGGTGATTGAATGAAAAAAACAGTTTTCTACTTCTTATTAAGTGCAATGATCGGTACCTACAACCTCGCAAATGCGAATACTCAAGAGATCTCTATCAAGATTCAGAAGGGCCGTTTCTCGCCCTCTCAAATTGAGATTCCTGCCAATACCAAAGTGAAGTTAGTAATCAATAATCTCGATGACACACCAGAGGAATTTGAAAGTCATGATCTGAACCGAGAGGTCTTGATTCAGGGAAATAGTAGTGCCTCAATTTATATCGGCCCTCTTGCTCCAGGACGCTATAAGTTTGAAGGAGAGTTTAGCCCTGAAACAGCTCAAGGTGTCGTAATCGTCAAATGAAATCATTTACTCGATACCTCCTGCAATCCGTGACGGTATCCAGCCTGATCCTCAGTTCTATATCTCTTTTTGCTGCTGACTTTTTGAGTGGCCCTGCAGACTATATTTATACGCCAAGAGTAACGCAAGGTGAACGCGAGATTGATATGAAATTTGGTTCTCAAAGACCAAGAAGTACAGATGATTCCAATCAATCAGGCGCCTCGATTGGCTTTGGTTATGGAGTTAACTCTTGGTGGTTTACGGAAATCTACGTAAAAAATTCTTGGGATGGTAGTACATCTTCTTTCGATGCTGTGGAATGGGAGAACAAATTTCAACTCACTGAAACTGGGAAATATCTTGTTGATGTGGGTTTTCTCCTTGAACTGGAGCGTCCACAAAATCGTAATGAAGGATATGAAGTAAAGTATGGACTCTTAATGCAAAGTGAGTGGCAGAAGTGGCAAGCGAATCTAAACTTATTGATGCGGGGACATTACGCTGGAACCGAAAATCAAGGTACTTTTTTTGGTTATCAAGGACAAGTCAAATATCGATATCAGCCTCAGCTAGAATTTGGGGCGCAAATTTTCTCGTGGTTAGGACAAGTCAACAACTGGGATAATAATCAACAACAAACCAGTGTTGGTCCAGCTATTTTTGGAAAAACAAAACTAGGTAAGAAACAGGCAATCGCTTATAACCTAGCGTATCTCTGGGGAACGAATGAGGCATCTCCTAAAAATACACTTCGCCTGCAAGTGGAGTTTGAGTATTAAGATTGGCTGATGAGCGGCTAGTTAAGATCTGATGTTCAAATACTTACATTGATCTGAGAAGTCGCGCTTTAATTGATGTCAGAATCACTCCGGTCGTGCTTGTCAGTTCGTCGAAGATAGTGTAGTGATTTCTCTGAGGAATGTTTTCAAAAATACCCATCGCTCCTTTAGACTTTCTATATTCAAAAAAGTCGATGGATTGACGTTGCATCTCCGGTAACTCTTCTTGCCCTACGAAAATATCTAGTGACTTCAATGGTGGTGCAAGCCGAATCGGTGAGTTGTTGATGACGGTGGTCTCATCAAGTTGAAGCTTGTCATTGATATAGCAGTGCATCATGGGTTCTACATCATAAATTCCACTCACGGCAGTTCCACCCATAACGCCATCTTCACCCAGCGCCATGGAAATCAAATGCGCTCCAGCTGACCATCCCAATAGCCAGATTTTTTTGGGCGAAGTATATTGTTTAGTAAGGTAGGTCTGTATCGCATGGATCCCATTTCTGACATCCATCACAATCTGATTCAAACTGGCATGAGGAGCTAAAGAGTAACCGAGCATGGCAACATCAAAACCAGCATTAACTAATGGGGGGACAATAAAGGTGAAGTCATTCTTGGAGCGCATTTGCCAAAAACCACCATGCACAAAGATAATGACTGGTGAGTCCTCTTTTGCAGAGAAAAAGTCAAATAACTGAAATCTTGAATCCCCATAGGGAATGTCACATGCACCATTGATCTCTAACTTTGCTTGCGCACTAGCCTTTTCCCAACTCCTGATAATATCTGCACTATTTTTCACCGCCAAGGAGTTGTTATACGCACGATCAAGCTCTTCTTTGGATAAATTTTTCCACATCAACTAAACTCCTAATATTCATTCACTTTTTCTCATTAAATCATTATGCCCTCAATTATTGAACGCGATCATGTCCATGCATTCTGTCATTACGATCATGCTGAAATTTCCTCTACTACTTCAGGCCCTTTAACAGGGCTTACTTTTGCGGTAAAAGATATTTATGATATTGCGAATGTCCCAACAGCCTTTGGCAGTCCTGCTTGGCTGAAGTCCCATCCGATACCAACTAAAACGGCAGATTTTATCCACTCCCTAGTCTATGCTGGAGCATCTTTGGTAGGCAAAACACATACGGATGAACTGACCTATAGTATTTTGGGTATGAATGCACACTACGGAACGCCCATCAACTCGGCTGCTCCCAATCGTGTTCCTGGAGGATCATCAAGTGGGTCTGCTGCTGCCGTAACCGCCAAATTAGTCGACTTCGCGATTGGCTCAGATACTGGTGGTTCAGTGAGGGCTCCTGCGAGTTTCTGTGGCATCTACGGCTTTCGACCAACGCATGCGCGCATTAGCCTAGAACATGCTCGCCCTCTTGCAAAAAGCTTTGATACCTTAGGTTGGTTTGCGAGAGATCCTCAAACCCTACTCAAGGTAGGTGAGGTGTTGTTCAATGAGACGGCTCCTTCAGATTTGAAAGCAAACTATTTTTTTCTGAAAGAGGCTTTTGATTTACTTCCCCCAGAAATTGCCAGTCAAGCCAAAGAAGCGATGGCAAAACAATTGAATAAGTCAGATATTCCGACAGTGAGTATTGGAGATCAAGATCTGAAAGATTGGGCTGAAACGTTTCGTATTTTGCAAGCTCGAGAAATATGGGTAGAGCATGGCCAGTGGGCTGTGCAATATATTGATGAGATGGGGCCAGGAATCAAAGAGCGTTTTGAAGCTGCTCGGATGATTACAGATAAACAGCATACGAAGGCAAAATCCGATCAAGAATACATCATCAAAATCATGGGTAATTTTGTCGCGAATAATGCCTACCTCATCTTGCCCACGGTCATCGATATAGCTCCCCTGCTTCAATCAACACCAGCTGAATTAGATGCTTTTCGCAGAAACACTTTTCAATTACTGTGTATTGCAGGACTCTGTGGCTTACCTCAAGTCACTCTTCCATTACTGACGATTCGTGATGCCCCTTTTGGTGTTTCTATCCTAGGACAACGAGATAAGGATTTAACACTATTAGCAGAAATAGCCGCAAAAAAATAGTGAGCTCGGCTCTCTATCAAGAGGGAAAATAAATGTACTTTTCCCTAACCGGGTCTATTTTTAAAAAAAGAAAAAATATTCTACAATTTAAACCATTCTTGATTATCTCAACCTCAATTCATGATGACAAATACAGAATTTTTAAACCATCTTCATAAAAATCAATTCCCTGAACCAGTCCATGCTGCGCAACCGGCTAACCAAGGTCTAGAAGAACATTCACATGATTTTGCTGTTTGGGCACTGGTTCTTGAAGGATCGATTAGCCTTCATTTTGATGGTCAAGTTCACCTCTTTAAAGCGGGTGAAGTTTTTCATGTTCCTTATCAGAAAATCCATTCAGAACAATATGGCCCTAATGGCGTGAAATATCTCGTCAGTAGAAAATATTAATAATTCAATCGCTCACGAATGACTTAATACTAATTCAGTATTGTAGTTAAATCGATTAGGGGGATAGATCGATACAGTGACAACGAATACTTCATCCGATTGATCGTAATAATATCGAGTAATCTGAAACCCAATAGAGTTTTTTTCGAGATGTAAACTTTCTGCAGCCGCATTCGGAATTGTTAAAGCACTCATTTCTTGAGTAACTCGGATCGTTTGTATACCAAACTCTTTTTCGATCATCGAATAGATGGGAACTTTTTCTTTACCTAATTTTTTAATAACATTTTTATATTGAGGCTTAATATAAATGTGTTTCCAGGCAATGGGAGTAACGCCATCAATGGTTCGCGTGCCTTCGACAACAATCCACTCATCATTCGCTTTGGCCTGAGGTATTTTTGCGAGTGCTTCATCGGCAAAGATTTTACCCTTGTTGACAATATTTAATTGACTGTTTTCAACAAATTCCCATAAGTCAGGAATGGCATCCATCTTCATTTGATAATGATTTTTTCTTTCTTTCGCTAAAACTGTAATGCCATATCCTTGGCGACTTTCAATGAGCCCCATCTCGCGGAGTAACTTCATCGACTCTCTAAGTGTGTAACGACTTACTTTGAATTTTTCACATAATTCAGGCTCAATAGGCAATAAAAAGCCTATCGGAAAATAATCACTCTGGATTAATTCAATGATCGATTCTGCTAACAGAATATAGCGTGGCTTTTGAAATTCACTAATCATCAACTTGAGCTTTCCCTCAATTTTCCTTTAATTACTCTTTATCCACTTTGGCAATTTGAATAATTTCTTGATATTTTTTTTGTTCCAAGATGAGGAATTGTCCAAAAATTTCTGGCTTGGTCGTAAAAGCTTGTTCCCCATGCTTGGCTAACATGGATTGTACGTCTTCTCGACTCAGGATCTTTTTAATAATCTCACTGAGCACTTGCACCACTGATTGAGGTGTTTGACTTGGAGCAACCACACCGTACCATCCGGAAAGTTCAAAACCTGCCACGCCAGCCTCTTTAATGGTTGGAGTATTCGGTAATGCAGCACTTCTCGTATTAGTAGAAATGCCTAATGCACGTAATTTATCACTTTGTATAAAGGGCAACGCACCCGACTGACTCGCGAAATAAACATCCGTATCACCGCGCATCACATCTAAGAGCGCAGGACCACCACCTTTATAGGGGACATGAACTAAATCGACATTACCTTTGAAGGCTAATAGTGCACCAGCAAGGTGTGGGGCACTACCAATTCCCGATGATGCATAGGTGATTTTATTCGGCTCTTTTGCCGCTAATTTCAACAAATCTTGAACGGATTTAATGGATGAGTCTTTGCTAGTCACTAATACATATGCAGAATTCGTGAGTTGCGCAATCGGTGTAAAACTCTTTACTGGGTCATAACGCAATTTGGTGTAGATAGAACTGCTGATGACATGCGCTGCTGAAACCAAAAGAAGTGTATAACCATCGGGTTTAGCATTGGCTACGAACTCGGAACCAATCGTGGTTCCAGCTCCTGGCCTATTTTCAACAATGACACTTTGCTTGAGTTCAGTAGAAAGCGTTTGCGCAATGATTCGTCCAAGACTATCATTCGCACCACCAGGTGTGAAGGGTATGACTAAGGTAATGGGCTTTTCGGGATAAGCTGCTTTGGGGGTAGTAGTGAAAAAAACCGAACAGAGGACGAGTAAACAAGCAATTGATTGATATGATTGCTTATGAGAAATCATATTGCTTTGCCATTGTTCTTCGCGTATTAAAAAATAAGGAACGCATTTTTGCAGTCCAGGGGGTCTTTCTAGCAATCAAACCTTCTGGGGATTCAAAGGCATCGGGATTTGCTAGGCTATAGGCTGTAAGATATTTTGGGCTTTGACCTTCACAAATATATCTTCTTGCGCGGTGCACCCCAGTTACCGTGACTAAGCGCGGTAAGTGTTCTTCGTCATACCATTGATTGTATTCATCAACGATATCCGCCGGAATATCTGTGTGAACGATATAGATCCATGGCGCATGTTGATCCGCGTCACCTACGTCACATTGGAGTTGGCCAATAAAGCTCGCTTCAAGACATTCAACTGAATCAACAAGACTTTCCGGTGCAATGGATAACTCTTGCCAACTTAAAAAATGTGTTGGGGTTTCTTTATTTTGAAAGATGGATGGCATATCAAGACTCAAATTGCTATGTACCCAGTAATCTGAGATCTTGTGATGGCATTGCTCAGTTGTCTGAGTGGTAAATTCCCACCAATTGGCTAATATGTACATGCCTTCAACCCTAAAAGGGAACACTTCCACGAACGGTGGTTCGATACATTAATCGACGCAGAGGCAAACGATAATCAAAAGTCGCTTTATGTTGTGCGGCACAGTTATCCCACATTAACAAATCACCAACTCCCCAAGTATGCTTAAATCGAAACTCTTCTTGAATAATATGGTTATAAAGCTCATTGAGGATATCCTTACTTTCAGATTCTGGAATACCTACAATATGAGAAGTATGCGCCTCATTCACAAAAAGACCTTTTTTTCCGGTGACAGGATGAGTTCTTACAATAGGTGATGAAACATCTGGAACACTTCTTAATTGCTCTTCAGTAAGTTCTTTTTCTTCGATCACTCTTCCGCCAGCTGCAGCCTCTTCCTTTTGCGCTTGACGATTTTTATTTCTGTAAAAAGCATAACTGTGAACAGATTGCAGTCCTTGTAATCGGGTTTTCATGGACTCTGGCAAAGCTTCATAAGCAGCTGTAGTACTGGCGTAATTCGTGTCACCCAATACTCTTCCATCCTCACGTACAGGGATTTCTACAGAATATAGAGCGGACAACATGCTTGGATGTTCTTTATAGGATAAATCACTGTGCCAAAAACGGCCGGCATCAATTGCCCCAATAGGTTTACCATCCGGTCCTTCTATATTCGATAAGACAAAAATTTCGTCATGGCCTTCATGCCTGCTTTCTTTTCTGACATGAGCCTCCAAAATACCAAATCTCTTGGTAAAGTGAATATGTTGTTCTGGCGTAATCTTTTGGTTTTTGATAACAACAACCTCATTTTCAAAAAAAACTTTTGAAAATGCTTGAAAGGTCGCTTCATCAACAGCCTGCGATAGATCTAAACCGGTGACTTCTGCACCTAAATGTCGCCCCAACTTTTTCACTTCAAACATGCTTGCCTCAATTCTCATTATCAATTAAATTCATTCGAATGTTCGAATCTTAATGGCGAATGTTGTAGTTGTCAACCTGTGAAGTTGAATAAAAGTAACTAAAGCAATGAAGTGTTGGATTGACATCCTCCCCGTCCTAAAGGACGGGGATTCCTACCGCTAGACGTTCATGTCCGAACGCAAGAATATTGAGAGCTCCATTGATGTCCCTGTCGTGAACAGATCCACAATGACACTTCCAACTTCCCTTATTCAAATCAGCTCTAC